>CALXHO010000014.1 GCA_944388125.1 uncultured Gemmiger sp.
GCGCATCCAGGGCGACCACGTGGGGGTTCTCATCGGCCGCCGGGGCGAGACGATGGAGAGCCTGAGCTACCTGACCGGCCTGGTCATCAACCGGATGGAGGGCAGCTACGTCAAGCTGGGCCTGGATGTGGCCGGCTACCGCGGCAAGCGGGAGGACGACCTGGCTGCTCTGGCCGGCCGCCTGTGCGAGCGTGTCAAGCGCACCGGCTGCTACTACGAGATGGAGCCGATGAACCCCTACGAGCGTCACATCATCCACACCGCCGTGGCCGCCATCGACGGCGTCCGCAGCGAGAGCAAGGGCGAGGGCACCGACCGCCGTGTGGTCATCTACTCCACCGATCCCGACGCCTGCAACCTGCCCGACCGGGAGAGCGGACGCCGCTCCCGCGGCGGCAGCCGTGGCCGTGACAATGGCCGTGGCCGCGGAGGCAACCGCGGAGGCCGGGGCGGCTTCCGCGGTGACAACCGCCGGGGCGGTGACCGCGGCGGACGGAGCGGACGTTCCGGCGGCCGGGGCGGCAATGGCCGCGGACGCGGTTCCTACGTGCCCGGCCGTGAGTTTGCCGATACCCCCCGTGACCCCGATGCCCGTCCCCAGGCACCGGCCCCCGTGGAGCGCATCCACGACGGTGACGACTTTGCCATGTTCGGCAAGATCGAGCTGTAAGACAGCCTCATAAAACCAGCATCCCCCGCACCCGGCTGAGGAGACTCGGCCCCGGGTGCGGGGGATGTTTTGTTTTTTGTGTGCTGGCGTCTGCTTCGGGGAGGGCGGTTTGGGTGGGCAGGGGAGAGGGTGCCGTCCCTTTTCCGGAGATTTTCTCCCGGGCGGCAGTTGCTGCGGGGGCCAGCTTTTTTCTCTGTCACCCTGTCGGGGCGTTCGCCGGTCACAGCATCGCCCGGCAGAGGGCCAGGACCCCCAGATGGGCAGGGTAGAACAGATAGAAGAAGTATTTGGAGATCCGGGGATGGGCCAGGGCGAAGGGGGAGCGCCGGCCGCTGTATCCCAGCAGGATCACCGCCCCGGACACCAGGATGCCCAGGCAGGCAGCTCCCCCATGCAGGGCCGCCGGCCCGCCGTCCATGCCCAGGTAGGTGTAGTTCGTCCACTCGAACCAGAAAAACAGCGCCGCCGCACTGCCGAAGGCCACCGCCTGACGCCGGGGGCTGGTGCCTGCCCAGGCGAAGAGCAGGGTATAGCAGGCGGCCAGCAGCGGCCAGTCGCAAAAGACGGTGGCCACGGCCAGCACAAACACCGCCGCCCCCCGCAGGGCGGGATTCCGGATGCGCTCCCGGGCCCACAGCATGAGGAAGCAGAGGGCCAGGGTGAACATCATGTTCAGCTGCCCGATGCCCAGGGCCAGTCCGTACACCGGCTGGGTCACCACCCCGAAGAGCAGCAGCCGCAGGGCGTAGTCCCGGCGGGAACGGGTGTACCGGAAGCCCTCCACCAGGAAAAAGCACATGGTCACGGCGGTGAAGTAGCCGATGTCGGTGAGGACCTCATAGGCCAGGGTCCCGGCAGGCAGCAGAGCGATGGCAAAATGGTTGCATGCCATGGTGAGCATGGCCGCCAGCTTGATGCCATCCCGGGAAAAAGGGCGGTTTGTCTGGGTCATACATCTTTCCTTTCCGCGGGCGGCGGGGGAGAGGTCGGTTTTCCACCCTATTTTTCCACCCCACAGCCGGAGATTGCCCGGCCCCGCCCTTGTTTTCACTTCTTTTGCGCAGAATAATATTACAATACACCGTACATTCCTCTGCCGTCAACAGGGTTTTCAACATTTCGTTGAAAACCCTGTTGAAAACGGTGGAAAAGGGGTGTTTTTCTGGGGAAAACCCTGTGGAAAGGGGAAAAAAGGCCCATTTTTGCCCCCAAAAACCCCGTTTTGGGCCCTTTGGCGGCACCAGATTGTGGAAAACTTCATCTCCTGCCGGGCCGCTCTTGTCAGATGGGGGCGGGCGGGATATACTGACAGTATCCCATCATTCCGCGGTGCCCGACGCCAGGATACAGGGCGGTGCATTCTGCCCCGATGCCCGGGCCTTTGCCGGTCATCCCGCCGCCATCCTCGCCCTTTGCAGGGTTCCATCTGCACAGTTGCATAAGAAATTCCTCCGGCCCTGCCGCCGGACTTTCCCTTTCTTATGCCTCTCTCCCCCTGCAAAAGGCCCCCTGGCCTGGAAGCGCCGCACCCACAGGAGGAATCTCTGTATGCTGCAACCCGGAATTTCCGGCGAGGCCCGCTGCCTCGTCACCGCCGAAACTACTGCCGCCACCATGGGCAGCGGCGCCCTGGAGGGCTTTGCCACCCCCGCCATGATCGCCCTCATTGAACAAGCCGCCTGGCAGAGCGTCCAGCCCCATCTGGAGGAGGGCTGCGGCACGGTGGGCACCGCCCTGCGGGTGCGCCACCTGGCCGCCACGCCGGTGGGCATGGAAGTCACCGCCAGAACCGAGCTGGTGGAGGTGGACGGGCGGCGGCTGGTGTTCCGCGTGGAAGTCCGCGACGCCAAGGGCGTGGTGGGCGACGGGGAACATGAACGGTTCATCGTCAAAAACGAGAGCTTTCTGAAAAAGGCAAAGGCCAAGCTGGGGGAGTGATTCCCAGGCGGGCGCCCCAAACTATTTTCCATACCGAGTGACAGGAGCCCGCCGCAACCCGGACGAGTAACCCCAGGGCGGGCGCCATCCATCCCCGGCATCGCCGGTTTTCTCCTTGCCTTTTTTGCCGGTTTTTCTCTTGCCGGTTTTTCCCTTTCCATGGCAAGCCATTGCAAGCCGCCCCGGCCCCATACCTGTATTCGCCCGTCGCCCCCACGCATACAAAAGAACCATTCCTGTTTATTCTGCTGGCCGGCGGCAGGGCCTTGGGTGGAGGGCGGTTTCCTCGCGGGAACGGGGGAGGGCTGCACCACCTGCCCGCTGGCCCGCCAGGTTGAGCGGTTTCCTTGCGGGGATGGGGGAGGGCCTGGGCCGGCTGACCGTTTCGCATACTCTGCCCGTTCCGGGGCTTTGTTCCGCCTTTTCCCGCCGCCTGTTGCGGGGAAGGGCGGACGTTGTTCCGGGGCGGGTTTTGTGGTATCATAGTGGTGTGTATGTCTTTTTGTCCCCGGCTGTCGGAGCCGGGGGATTACCCGCGAAAAAAGGAGATTTTTCGGATGCTGCTGCGCAATACTGTCTGTGCGCTGGCCACACCGCCCGGGGAGGGCGGCATTGCGGTGGTGCGCCTGTCCGGGCCGGATGCCTACCCCATTGCAGAGAAGGTGTTCGTCCCGCTGCACAAGAACAAAAAGGTGGCCGACGCCAAGGGCTACACCGCCCTGTTCGGGCATTTTGTGCTGAACGGCACCGAGATGGACGAGACGGTGGCCCTGTTTTACCGGGCTCCCCACAGCTACACCGGGGAGGACGTGATCGAGCTGTCGGTCCACGGGGGCAGCGTCATGGCGGATGCCCTCATCGAGGCGCTGCTGGCGGCGGGAGCGGCTCCGGCCGGGCCGGGGGAATTCACCCGCCGCGCCCTGGAAAACGGCCGCATGAGCCTGACCCAGGCCGAGGCGGTCATGGAGATCATCTCGGCAGGGGGACGGCAGGGAGCCGCTCTGGCCAAGAGCGCCCTGGACGGCCGCCTGGCTACCGAGACCGAGGAGATCAAGCAGTCGCTGCGTGGGCTGGCCGCCCATCTCACCGCCTGGGTGGACTACCCCGAGGAGGATGTACCCGAGCTGGCCCCCCAGGAGCTGCGCGGGACGCTCTCCCAGGCCAAGGAAAAGCTGGACCGGTGGATCGCGGGCTACGGCGCGGGTGCCGTCCTGCGCCGGGGGGTGGACTGCGTGCTGCTGGGCCGCCCCAACGTGGGCAAGAGCACGCTGCTCAACCTGCTGGCGGGCTTTGACCGGGCCATCGTGACGCCGGTGGCGGGCACCACCCGGGACGTGGTGGAACAGGCGGTGCAGCTGGGGGATACCGGCATCCGCCTCAACCTGTTTGACACGGCGGGGGTGCGCAGCGAGGCCGAGACCGACGATGCCATCGAGGCGGAGGGCATCCGCCGCAGCTGGAAAAAGCTGGAGGAAGCCGGGCTGGTGCTGGCGGTGTTTGACGCCGGGCAGCCGGTGACCGAGGCGGATGTGGAGCTGGCAAAGCGGTGCCAGGGCCGGCCCGCCCTGGCCATCTTCAACAAGCAGGATCTGGCGGCGGAGGATACCGGCTTTGACGAGACGATGCTGCTGCCCTATTTCAGGAGCGCAGTGCGGCTGTGTGCCAAGGATGCGGCCAGCCTCAAGCCCCTGTGCGACTCGGTGGCCGAGCTTCTGGGCACGGCAAAGCTGGACCCGGGGGCCGCGGCGCTGGTGAATGCCCGGCAGTTTGCGGCGGCATCGGCGGCCCGGGACGCGGTACAGGAGGCCATCCATGCGGTGGATACCGGTTTCGGGCTGGACGCGGCGGGGGTCTGCATCGAGGACGCCCTCCACGCCCTGGCCGACCTCACCGGTGAGGACGCCACCGAGGCGGTCATTGACCAGGTGTTTGAGACTTTCTGCGTAGGCAAATGACAGTCCAGGCGGGCGGCAGACTCCCGGACCGGGGAGCTGTTCCCGTTTTGCCCGTCTGAACAGGGAAGGGGAGTTGCGGAGTGAAAACGGCACTGAAAATCTGTGCTGCGGTATTTGGCCTTGTGGGTGTGATCTTTGTGGCTGTGGGTGCCGGGGTGTGCTATGTCACCGGGCTGCGCTGGCCGCTGATCCACGTGGGACTGGGTGCGGTGTTTGTCATCCTGGCCATCAGTTTTGTGATCTATCTGCGCCGCCGCGCTGCCACGGAAGCCAGCCTGTTGGAGACCGGCACCCGTATCCAGGCAAATATTGACGATGTTGCGCTGAATTATTCGGTGCGAGTCAACGGGCGCTGTCCTTATGTGATCCAGTGTTCCTGGCTGGACCCCCAGACGCAGAAGGTCTACGTCTTTCATTCCGATTCCATCTGGTACAATCCCACCCCCTATCTGGGCAACCGTACCACCTTGCCGGTATACATTGACCCGGACAATCCCAAACATTATGTGGTGGATACTGAGGGGATTCTGCCGCCGAAGGGGTGAGTTTTGCTTTTCTTTTTTGGCCTTGTTTGAAAGGGTAGTTGCGTTGGGGCAGGGGACAGGCCGTCTTCCGGGTTGTCTGATTCTTTCGGGTTCCCTGATTTAAGATTTTTATATGGAAACCGGAGTCGATTTCCAGGCTCCAACGCTTCGGGCAGGCGACATCTTTTCCGTGGCCTTACTTCTTTCACCGGTGAAAGAAGTAAGCAAGAAACCCGCCCCTAGTTCCGAGGCGGGGGGCACGGCTCAAGGGGCCTGCGGGCCCCTTAAGAAACCCCGGAGCAAAATGTGGGTCGCGCCGAGAATTGCCTCCTGCAACTTGAGATAACCGGTCTACGGGTCGTGCCCCGTGCATCACAAGATAAGAGCTCACCCGGCCTCCCATATTTGTGCGGCGGTCCGCTCCCGCAGACCGCCGCCTGGGGAGAGCGGCAGTTGCTTTCATTCCTAAACAGCAGGTTCCGCAGGCTGCCGGGGAAAAAGCCTTACAATTGATATAGAGAGACCGCTCTTGTTGTCCCCCTTTGGTCAAACCTATTCGCAACGTCTTTAGGAATCAGTCATCGATGGCTCCGAATGATGGCAGGGCTTTTCTACAAAATAGCCTAGCCGAGACCACAACAGCGGCTTCATCGTATAGCCCATTACTTTTTAGCCGTCCGTTTTCCCACACGACCCCAACGCCGCAGCGTTTCAGAGATGGAGAAGACGGTTTTTCCGTTAAGAAAATGTACTGTGTTCATTTTTAGGAAAAATCGGCTTCGACCTCCGCTTCGGGGGTCTTGGGGGCGTGCAGCCCCCAAGTCGTGCGGCCGCCGCCTCGAAACCGGCGGCGCCTTTCTTGCTTCCTTCTTTCGGCGTCGAAAGAAGGAAGGCCTTAAAACATCTGACGTTTTCCCGAAGCGTCGTACCAAAACCACGCCACGGGTTACCAAATAAAATTTATAATGAAGAACCGGGCCTGTAACCAACCGCCCGTTTTCCCAAAAGCCACAATATCCACAATAACCATATAAAACTCCGAAAGGACCGAACCATCTTGATCGATCATCTTGGCAGCTACGACGTCATCGTCGTTGGCGCGGGCCATGCAGGCATCGAGGCCGCCCACGCGGCAGCCACTCTGGGCGCCCGCACCGCCGTCTTTACCCTGACACTGGACTTCATCGGCAACATGCCCTGCAATCCCTCCATCGGCGGCACCGCAAAGGGCCATCTGGTGCGGGAGATTGACGCCCTGGGCGGGCTCATGGGTATTGCCGCCGACGCCACCTTCCTCCAGAGCCGGATGCTCAACCGGGGCAAAGGCCCCGCCGTCCACAGCCTGCGGGTCCAGACCGACCGCAAGCGCTATCACATGTATATGAAGCACGCCCTGGAACTCACCCCCAACCTGGACATCCACCAGGCCGAGATCGTCGCCCTGGACGTGCAGGACGGCCATGTGGCGGGCGTCTACACCAACTTGAACGGCTACTATGACTGCAAGTGCGTGGTCATCGCCACCGGCACCACCCTGGGCGGGCGCATCTTTGTGGGCGACGCCCACTACGACGGCGGCCCCGACGGCCAGCACGCCGCCACCCGCCTGACCCAGGACCTGGTATCCCACGGTTTTACTCTCCGCCGCTTCAAGACCGGCACCCCCGCCCGGGTGCATCGCCGGAGCATCGACTTCTCCAAACTGGAACGCCAGCCCGGCGACCCCGACGAGAGCCTGCAGCCCTTCAGCTTTCTCACCCGCGCCCCCATGCACAACAAGGTGGACTGCTACATCGCCTACACCAACCCAGAGACCCACCGCATCATCCTGGACAACCTGGACCGCTCCCCCCTCTACGGCGGCATGATCCAGGGCGTGGGCCCCCGGTACTGCCCCTCCATTGAGGACAAGGTCGTCCGCTTCAAGGACAAGCAGCGCCATCCCATCTTTGTGGAACCCTGCGGGGAGGACACCGAGGAAATGTACCTCCAGGGCCTGTCCTCCAGCCTGCCCGAGGTGGTCCAGAACGCCATGTACCACTCCATCGTGGGCTTTGAACATCTGGAGATCATGCGCCCCGCCTACGCCATCGAGTACGACTGCGTCGACCCCACCACCCTGCAGCCTACCCTGGAAAGCAAGGTGGTCTCCGGCGTCTACGGCGCCGGACAGTTCAACGGCACCTCCGGCTACGAGGAGGCCGCCGCTCAGGGACTGCTGGCAGGCCTCAACGCCGCCCGCCACGCCCTGGGCAAGTCCGAGCTCATCCTGGCCCGGCACACCAGCTATCTGGGCACTCTGGTGGACGACCTGGTCACCAAGGGGGTCATGGACCCCTACCGCATGATGACCAGCCGCAGCGAATACCGCCTCTCCCTGCGCCAGGACAACGCCGACGAGCGCCTGACCCCCATCGGCCGGGAATACGGCCTGGTGGACGACGCCCGCTGGTCGGTGTTCTGCCGGGACCGGGACATCAAGAATGCCGAGATGGCCCGTCTGGCCTCCACCAAGGTGAAGCTGGCCGACCTGAAGGCCCTGGCCGGGGACGCCGACATCGGGGAGACGGGCGGCACAGCGGAGGAGCTTCTCCGCCGCCCCCAGGTGCGGTACGAGATGATCGCCCGGGTCATCGGCAGGGGAGCGGGGGTCACCCCCACCATGGCCCTGCGCATTGAGACCGAGATCCGCTACGCCGGCTACATCGCCCGGGAACAGCGCATCATCCGGGAGATCCAGCGCCACGAGAAGGTGGCCATCCCCGCCGACTTTGACTACGCCCCCCTCAACACCCTGACCCTGGAAGCCCGGGAAAAGCTGGCCCGCATCCGCCCCCGCACCCTGGCCCAGGCCGGGCGCATTCCGGGGGTGTCGCCCAGCGATCTGTCCCAGCTGTCCCTGGCGCTTTTGCACCACGGCGCCGCCAAAACTGCCCCCGATGAAGAGCCCGAACCACCCGAAACATCCCACAGGGAGGAAGACCAATGATCGACCGCGAACGCCTTGCTCAAAAATGTTCCACGTGGAACATTTCTCTCACCTCCAGCCAGCTGGACCAGCTGGACCACTATGCCCGGCTGCTGGTGGACTATAACGAAAAGGTCAACCTCACCGCCATCACCACCCCCGAGGGCATCGAGGACCGCCACTTTGCGGATAGCCTGCTCTTTGCCGCCCAGCCGGAAGTCTCCGGCCGGATGGTGGACGTGGGCACCGGGGCGGGCTTTCCCGGCGTGGTGGCCAAGATCTACAAACCGGAGCTGCAGCTGGCCCTCATGGAGCCCACCGGCAAGCGGATGGATTTTCTCAAATACCTCTGCGCCGAGCTGGGCCTGACCGGGGTGGAGTTTGTCCGGGAGCGGGCGGAGGAAGCCGCCCGCAAACAGTGGCGGGAAGCCTTTGACCTGGCCAGTGCCCGGGCGGTGGCCGCCCTGCCGGTGCTGTGCGAGTACTGCCTGCCCCTCGTCAAAGTGGGGGGACGCTTCATCGCCATGAAGGGCCCCGACGCCGACAACGAGCTGGACCTGGCCGCCGCCGCCCTGCGCAAGCTGGGAGGCCGGGCAGCCGATGACCGGGCTTTCACCCTGCCCGACGGCAGCGCCCGCCGCCTGCTGGTCATGGAAAAAATATCGCAAACTCCGCCCGCTTACCCCAGAAACGGCGGAAAAATCGCAAAAAAGCCCTTGTGAGGGCTCCGAAACCGCCCGATTTGCCCCGAACCCCGGCGAACGATTTTGCTGGCCGGGGACCCGCGGCTGTGTTATGCTTTTCTTGTTGAAAAACGCAGCACAGGCCGCCCCGCCGTCGAAGGCGGCGGAGAAAGGGAAACGCCGCTCCGGTCATCCCGCCCTGTGGGCCGCAGAGATCCCGGCCCACAGGGCAGCCTGTCCCCGCCGGACCCCGGCACCGGAAAACATCCCTGTCCTTCCCGCAGGACAGGGGAGGGAAGCCATTTTTCCGCCGACGGCAGGGGATACAATTCCATACGCGCTTTCTGGCCTGCGCCGCGTTTTGTTCGTTCCAAAACCGGCGCAGGCCGTTTTGTTTGCATGACGGAGGGAAACACCTATGATGGAAAAGCAAAAACCGGGCAAGGTGCTCATGCTGCCCGTGGATGCCATAGAGCCGTCGCCCTATCAGGCGCGCACCGCCTTTGACGATACCGAGATCGCCGCCCTGGCGGTGAGCATTCTGCAGAACGGACTGCTGCAGCCCATCAGCGTGCGGCGGGTGGGCATCCGCAAGTATCAGCTGATCGCCGGGGAGCGGCGGCTGCGGGCCTGCCGTCTGGCCAAGCTGGACCGGGTGCCCGCCATTCTGGCCGACTGGAACGACTGCGAGAGCGCCGCCCTGGGCCTGTTGGAAAACATCCAGCGCAGCCAGCTGGACCCCTTTGACACCGCCCGGGGCATCCGGGAGGTCATCCGGCTGTGGGGCTGCACCCAGGCCGAGGCCGCCCGCCGTCTGGGCCTCAGCCAGCCCGCCCTGGCCAACAAACTGCGGCTGCTCTCCCTGACCACCGAACAGCAGCAGATCTGCACCGCCAACCATCTCAGCGAGCGCCACGCCCGGGCGGTGCTCCGCCTGCCCGACAGCCGCCGCACCGCCGCCCTGGAGAAAATCGCCCGGGAGGGCATGAGCGTCCGGGAGGCCGATAAGCTGGTGGAGACCATGCTCACCGCCCCACCGGGGGAGGCATCCCCCTGCCGCAAGACCACCCCCATGGTGCGGGATGTGCGGCTTTTCGTCAACACGCTGCAGCACGCCGTGGACCTGATGGCCCAGAAAGGCATTCCCGCCACCACCACCTGCGGCAAGCGGGACGGATGCCTGGAATACATCGTCCGCATTCCGGTGGAGGCCGCGGAAAATCCGCCCCTGACCCTGCCGGCGCCCATCCTCACCGTAAGCCCCGCTGCCGGGGAGGGAGAGAGCCTTTCCCCGGAGGAGGACACCGCCCCGCCGGAATCTCCCGCCGAACCCGCAGCAGCGGTCTGTTCCGCTGACTGATGCTGGCCGGACTGCTTTTTCTCCCGCCACCCCCAATCCATTTCCCATATACCGCAGATCCCCCCGCCGGACGCTCTGTCCTGCGGGGGGATCTGCGTTTGTGTGGGGAAACTGCGGATGGTTTGCGGGTGACAACAAAGCGGTCTTGTCCAGCCGCCGGCAGGGGATGGAAATACGGCCTGGCCGTCAGCCGGCCAGAGCATCGGACAGGCGCTGATACACGGCGGCGGCGTCCCGGGCATGGGCGGTGTCGGTATGGCTCTGGCCGGGGGCTCCCGCCGTGACCAGGATGTACTCGGCGCCGTCCGCCTCCGCCAGGGTGGCAAGACAGAGGCCCGCCTCATCGGTAAAGCCGGTCTTGCCCCCCAGCAGGGTCATGCGGCCCAGGTCGGCGTCCTGAAACAGGGAAAGGGCCGAGCTGTACACCGTGATGCCGTCGGGGTGGAGGTTGGTGGGGGAGGTGGAGTACCGCGGGGCGGTGAATACCTCCCGGAAGGTGGGGTTGTCCAGGGCGGCGTCCAGCAGGAGGGCCAGATCCCGCACGGTGGAGCGGTGGTCGCTGTCCTGCAGGCCGGTGGCGTTGACAAAGTGGGTGTTTTCCATGCCCAGGTCCCGGGCACGGCGGTTCATGCGATCGGCAAAGGCAGCCTCGCTGCCGTCCAGTGCCTGCGCAATGGCGGCGCAGCACTCCGCCCCCGAGGGCAGCATGGCGCCGTAGAGAAGATCCCGCACCGTCACCACCTCCCCGGGCTCAAAGCCCGCCAGGGAGGCGTTGGCCGCCCAGAGAGGGGAGAAGAGTTCCTCGTCCAGGGTGACTGAGGCGTCCAGGTCATCAAAATTTTCGGCGGCCAGCAGGACGGTCATCATCTTGGTGAGGGAGGCGGGGTAGATGGATTCGTCGGCGTTTTCCTCCCCCAGGACCACACCGCCCCGCCGGAGGAGGATGGCCTCCCGGCTGCTGAGGCCGGACAGATCGACGGCGGGGGAGGCAGAATCCGGGGAGGTCTCCGCTTCAGAGGAGGACCCGGTAGTGGCAGCGGAAGAATCTGCTTCATTGCTTTGGGAAAGTGCAGCCGGGCCGGGATTTTCTGACGGGTGGGTGGCCTGCCAGTAGAACCCGATGCCCAGGGCACAGGGCAGCACCACCGCCATGGTGAGGAGAAAGGTGAAAAGAAAGCTGCGCAGCGCCCGGCGCGGCCTGCGTGACCCGCGGGGACTGGGGGAGGGGCTGCGGGGCTGCCGGACAGCGGTATGCCCGCCCTGTCTGCTGCTGCGTCGAGGGGCGGCCCCTGGCCGGGAAGCCGGGCGGCGGGCCTGCGGAGCCGAGCGGGAGGGGGAGAGGGAAGATTTTTTGCCCGTCATGTTGCGGTCATTCCTTTCTGACTGGTTTGGGTCAGGACCTGCTGACCTGTGCGCCCATAGGGTGCTTTGGGTATGCTTTCAGTCTAACAGGGAAGCCACGAAAATACCTTGAGAAAACCTTGCGGCGGGCTTGTGTTTGTGTGGCGTTTGGCACCGGCTTGTAAATGTTCCACGTGGAACATTTTCACGGGATCCGTAAGGCATGAGGGATAACAGGCCGGACAGGGGAGGAAGGGGGGTAGACCGTGAGAGAACCTGCCGGGCCAGAGTCTTTTCTTGTAACAAGGGGCCTTGCCCATGGCGGCAGCCCGGGAAGATTTGCGGCCCTAAGGAAAAAGAAGAAGCCCTGTCATCAGGCGGCGGCTTGCGGGGCCCAGCCGCCACACAAATCCGGGAGGCCGGGGTCGGGCCTGAAACCAACTGCCCGCCTCCCCAAACATCTCCTGCCTTCCCAAAGAAAAAATCCGCCTCCCACCCCTCCCAAAACACAAAAAACAGAAAAAAATCACCCCATTTCCCGCCAAAATCGAAATTTGCCGCCCCCAAGCCCCCTCAAACCCCGGAAAAAACGCAAAAATTATGCTTCTGCCCTTTTTATTGGCCGCTTCCTGTGCTATAATTTTAGCATTGACGCAATCCGTAAACCGGCACAATGGGAAAGGAAAGGTACAGGCTCAATGGCAAAAGTCGTGGCAGTGGCAAACCAAAAGGGCGGTGTGGGCAAAACCACCACCGTCGTCAACCTGTCGTCCTGCATCGCAGCGCTGGGCAAAAAAGTCCTCGTCGTCGATCTGGACCCCCAGGGCAACACCACATCGGGCTACGGCGTGGCCAAACATACCGTCACCGCCAGCATCTATTCCTGCCTGCTGGGCGAGACCGACGTGCGGGAAGCCATCGTCAAGACCCAGTTCAACGCCGACATCATCCCCTCCAACACCGAGCTGGCCGGCGCCGGCATCGAACTGGTGTCGATGGAACGCCGGGAATTCTGCCTGCGGTCGGCGCTGGCCCCCGTGGTGCCGCTGTACGACTATATCTTCATCGACTGCCCGCCGTCGCTGGATCTGCTCACCCTCAACGGACTGTGCGCCTGCGATACCGTGCTCATCCCCATCCAGTGCGAATACTACGCTCTGGAAGGCCTCTCTGAACTGATGAACACCCTCAAGACGGTGCGCAAAAAATACAACCGCTACCTGGACATTGAGGGCGTCCTCTTCACCATGTACGCAGGCCGCCTCAACCTCACCATGCAGGTGGTGTCCCAGGTCAAGAAATACTACGGCAACAAGGTGTACAAGAGCGTGATCCCCCGCACCGTCCGCCTGTCCGAGGCCCCCAGCTTCGGCATGCCCATCAACTTCTATGAACCCAACGGCAAGGGCTGCGAAGCCTACATGGCCATGGCCCGGGAATTCCTGGCCGCCAACGAAAAAGACTGATCCCATACCGGGAAGAAAGGGGTAATCGAGAATGCCAAGACCCAAAGGCGGACTGGGCAGAGGCCTGGACAGCCTGTTTGCCGACCTGCCGGAACCTTCCGCCGACGACGCATCGGTGACCAGCCTCCCTGTGCGGGAGATCGAGCCCGACCCCGAACAGCCCCGCAAAACCTTTGACGAGACCACCCTGGCCGAGCTCTCCCAGAGCATCGCCGAGAACGGTCTGCTTCAGCCCATTGCGGTGCGGCCCAAAAAGGCGGGCCCCGGCTACATCATCATCGCGGGGGAGCGGCGCTGGCGTGCCGCCCGGATGGCGGGGCTGGACGAGGTGCCGGTGCTCATCAAGGACGTCACCGACGAACAGGCCGCCGCCCTGGCCCTGATCGAGAACCTGCAGCGGGAGGACCTGGACCCCATCGAGGAGGCCGAGGGCTGCCAGCAGCTCATCGACAAATACGGCCTCACCCAGGAGACCGCCGCCAAGCGGCTGGGCAAGAGCCGCAGCGCCCTGGCCAACACCCTGCGCCTGCTGGCCCTGCCCGACCCGGTGCGCCAGCAGGTCCGCACCGGCAAGCTGAGCACCGGCCACGCCAAAGCCCTGCTGGGCCTGTCCGATCCCGGCCTCATCGAATCCGCCGCCCAGCAGATCGAGGCCAAGGGCATGAACGTCCGCCAGACCGAAGCCCTCTGCCGCCGTCTGTCCCGCCCGCCCCGGGCACCCAAACCGGCGGAGGATGCCTTCACCCGGCCCAAGATCGCCACCGAGCTGGAAGCCGCCCTCAAGGACGTGACCGGCAGCGAGGTGCGCATCCAGTACAAGGAGGGCCGGGGCACGCTGCAGATCGACTTTTACTCCGACGCCCAGCTCTCCAAATTTGCCGAGCTGCTGGGTCAGTACGATCCCGAGTCCGCCGACGACGTATAAAGCCGCAGAAGCATAGAACCCCAGTAATTCCGATTCAAATTCACAGTCACTGAAGGAGTGGGAAACCATGTTGGATATCCGTTTTGTCCGGGAACATCCCGACGAGGTCAAGGAGAACATCAAGAAGAAATTCCAGGACGCCAAGCTGCCCCTGGTGGACGAGGTCATCGCCCTGGACGCCGAGTACCGCGCGGCCATCGGTGAGGCGGACGGCCTGCGCGCCAACCGCAACAAGCTGTCCAAGCAGATCGGCATGCTCATGGGTCAGGCCAAGAAGGACCCCTCCAAGGCTGCCGAGGCCGAGGAAGTGAAGAAGCAGGTCACCGCCCAGGCCGACCGTCTGAAGGAGCTGGAAGCCAAGGAGGACGAGCTCAAGGCCCGCATCCAGGAGATCATGTACACCATCCCCCAGATGATCGACCCCAGCGTGCCCATCGGCCCCGACGACAGCTATAATGTGGAAGTCCAGCGCTTCGGCGAGCCGGTGGTGCCCGACTATCCCATCCCGTACCATGTGGACATCATGGAGAGCTTCGACGGCATCGACCTGGACGCCGCCGGCCGGGTGGCGGGCAACGGCTTCTACTACCTGCTGGGCGACATCGCCCGCCTGCATGAGGCTGTCCTGGCCTATGCCCGGGACTTCATGATCGACAAGGGCTTCACCTACGTGATCCCGCCCTTCATGATCCACGGCAACGTGGTGCAGGGCGTCATGTCCTTCCCCGAGATGGACGCCATGATGTACAAGATCGAGGGCGAGGACCTGTACCTGATCGGCACCTCCGAGCACTCGATGATCGGCCGCTTCATCGACCAGACGCTGGACGGCGCCAAGCTGCCCCTGACCCTCACCAGCTACTCGCCCTGCTTCCGCAAGGAGAAGGGCGCCCACGGCATCGAGGAGCGCGGCGTCTACCGCATCCATCAGTTCGAGAAGCAGGAGATGATTGTCGTCTGCAAGCCGGAGGACAGCATGGCCTGGTACGACAAGCTGTGGCATAACTCGGTGGAGCTGTTCCGCTCCATGGAGATTCCCGTCCGCCAGCTGGACTGCTGCTCCGGCGACCTGGCCGACCTGAAGGTCAAGAGCTGCGACATTGAGGCCTGGAGCCCCCGCCAGCAGAAGTACTTCGAGGTGTGCAGCTGCTCCAACCTGGGCGACGCCCAGGCCCGCCGCCTGCGCATCCGCTACAAGGACGAGAACGGCAAGACCCAGTTTGCCCACACCCTCAACAACACCTGCGTGGCCCCGCCCCGCATGCTGATTGCCTTCCTGGAGAACCATCTCCAGGCCGACGGCACCGTCACCATCCCCGAGGTCCTGCGCCCCTACATGGGCGGCAAGGCCCTGCTGGTGCCCAACAAGAACAAGTAATTCTGCGCGTTTCCTGCCCAGAACCAGGCGGGGCGTCTTTCCTCCTTCGGGAGGGGGACGCCCCGCTTTTTGCTTTTCCGGGCACCGACGGCAGGGGAGAGCCCTGCCCTGACCCCTCCGCACAGAAGAAAACGGCCTCCCGGTCAGGCAGTGTGCCCGGCCGGAAAGCCGTTTTTTCTTATGAAGCCAAAGGTTCCGGATTTCTTTTCCCGTCCCAGTAATTCCATGGAGCATCTGATGCACCACGTCCAAAACCGGCTGGCCTCCATTACTGGAAAAGGCGAGAAAATATCCCCATCTTTTTTCTGTTCTTTCGTTATTTTCTCAGAATCTTGTCCATTGCTTTTCCCTTGGCCAGCTCGTCCACCAGCTTGTCCAGATACCGCACTTCCCGGAGAAATTCATCTTCGATTTTCTCCACCCGCACCCCGCAGACGGTGCCGGTAATCTTGCACCGGTTTGGATTTTTGGCCGGGGCGTCCCGGAAGAATTCCCCGTAACAGATGCCGCTGCCGGCCAGGGTGTGGATCTGCTCCGGGGTGTAGCCGGTCAGCCAGGAGATGACGGTGTCCACCTCGGCACGGGTGCGGCCTTTCCGCTCCGCCTTGTTTACAAGCAGTTGATATACCTTTGAAAATTCCATTCTGTATAATTTGTCGTTGGTCACGGCACAGCCCTCCCGCAGCGTTTTTTTTCATTGTACCATGGCCGGAATGCCGGGTAAAGACAGGGCGGACGGGGGAGAAAGGGGAGGGGCCTCCGCCTGCCCTGCGGGGCAAAAAACGGGGTCCTCTGCCATTAAATTTTGGATTTGCCCTTGCATCGGGAAAAATCCCGTGCTATAATACGGATACTCTCCTTTTTGAGAGCTTACAACAGAAGGATCTCATCAACTGCACAATGATCTTACGGGATCAGTGTGCAGTTTTTTATTTTTCACTTCTGTTTTGCCTTGAAAGGAGAATGTATCAATGAACAAGAAAATTGAATACGCAGGCATCGGCTGCACCGTCTCCACCACCGACAAGACCACGGTGGACACCGGCGGCCTTCCCCTGGACCCCCACGTGGTCGAATACGCCGCCTGGCGCTGGCTGTACCGCTGCCAGGCACTGAAAAAACCTCTCTGTCTGTTGTCCCTTCAGTTCCGTCTGGGCAAGACCCGGCGCAAATCCATGCGGTTGTGCGTCACCCTGCCCGCGTCGGCCGCCGGTCTGCCGGGCGGCGGCTGGCTCCATCTGATTCTGGTGATTTCCTCCGGTGTGACCATCGCCTCGGTGAGCCGGTCGGACCGGCGCCAGATCACCGGCATCTCCCGTCATATCCGCCGCGTGGTGTTCCACTGAGCGGACGGCAGGGAAGAGATCCTTGAAAACAGAATATTTTTCAGTTGTTTCCGTGAACTTCCTGTCCTTTTGGGACCTATCATGGAATTGGAAAGAGAGGTAAGGAATCATGAAATTGTTTGCGAAACTGAGTACTTTGTTTCTGGCGGCGGCCCTGTTTCTGACGGGCTGCGGGACCAGCATCACCGGCCTGACGCTGGACCTGCCCCAGACCATGGAGCGGGGCAGCACCCTGTCTGCCACGCCGGAATATGCATACAGCGGAGATACCCCGGAAGCCGCCCGGGCGGAGGAACTGGCGGACAAGCTGGACCTGAGCTGGACTTCCAGCGACCCGTCGGTGGTGACGGTGGACGGGGCGGGCAACCTGACGGCGGTGAAGCCCGGCACCGCCGAGGTGGCCCTGTCCAGCGGGGACGGAAAGCTGACGGCCAGCAGTGTGATCCGGGTGGTGGTCAGCCCCACCGGCCTGACCCTGCCCCAGACGCTGACCCTGACCGAGGGCGGGGAACCCCAGTCCGCCGCGGCGGTGGTGGAGCCCGCCGACGCCACCGACTATATTGTGAACTACCGTTCTTCGGACGACAGCATCGTCACGGTGGACGCAGCGGGAACTGTGACCCCCGTGGCGGCGGGGGAAGCCCTGGTGACCGCCGAGATCCCCGGCAAAGGCCTGGCCGCCACCTGCCATGTGGTGGTGAAACCGGCGCTGAAGGCGCTGCATCTGTCGGAGGACGCCCTCACCCTGAGCACCGGCAAGACGGAATCCCTCACCCTGACGGCGGAGCCGGAGGAGGCGGAACTTGCCGGGGTGGTGTGGAGCTCCTCGGATGAGGCGGTGGCCACGGTGGACGGCGACGGCACCGTCACCGCTGTGGCCGAGGGCAAAGCCACGGTAACGGCCTCTGTGGACGGGGTGGAGGCCTCCTGTGCGGTGACCGTCCGCGCCCCGGCCCCGGCTGCGGGCAGCGGGTCGGGCAGCAGTTCGGGCAGCGGCAGCGGGGGAAGCTCGGCCCCGGCCGCCAGCACCTCCTACGGGGCTGTGCCCTTCAGCGACGCCGCAGGGTCGCTGATGTGGTGGGGCATCGACTCCACCGACGATGTGTTCTGGGCGACGCTCAACAACATCAACGCCTACCGGGCGGCGGTGGGGGTCGCGCCCCTGAGCATTGACTCGGGGCTCACCGCCATCGCGGACCAGCGCTGCTGCGACATGGTGGTGGCGGGCGTCATGAGCCACGACGGCTACCAGACCCCCGAGATCATCGCCCAGAACTGGAATTCCGCCCAGTCTGTGGTGGATGCCTGGGCCGGAAGCCCCGGACACTACGCCGCCATGACCGACCCGTCCTACACGGTGTGCGGCATCGGCTGCTGGTTTGAGGAGGGAGGTGCTACCTACTGGTGCGTGACCTTCGGCTGATGCGCCGATAGATAAAGGAGGACGAAAGCATGGATGCTTTCGTCCTCCTTTTTATTTGGTAGCCATCCGCCGCTGGCGGCAGATGCGGGGATGGGGTGTCTGCCTTCCCGTCCGCCGCCTTGCCCCACCGGGCACGGGGTTGACAGATCTTGAGAAGTGAGGTATAAAGTGTGGTATGCAATGCGATGGATAAAAAAATGCCCCTATTTTTTTGACGATTGAATGTCAAAAGCAAGGAGCAAAGCTTGGTGATTTTTCCGCGGGTCTGCGCCGTCCAAAGCCGTTTTCAGTAAGGCCCGCGGCCGGGCGGTGACCCGTACGGGAATCTCCCGCGAGCCGCTCTCTTCTCTGAAATCCCATCCCGCAAGGCTCGCGGCCGGGCGGTGACCCATACGGGAATCTCCCGCGGGCTAAAAAACAGTCCACTGGACTGTTTTTTGCGCGCTGCGGCGCGCCGCCCTGTTCGATTCCTCGTACGGAAGCACAAAAAAAGTCCTCCAGCCTGAGCTGGAGGACTTTTTTTGGTGAAGCGCCAGCCCGCGAATCCGAACCGAAGGCTGCAAAAACTTCATCCAAGCTCACGGTTTGCGAACCTTTTTTGTAATTATAGGTGAAGACCAGCTTGTCGTCAAATACATAGATTGAGTTGAGGAAGATGTCGATGATCTGCCGCTGGTAGGCCTTGTCGTTGGGGTCGCCTCCCTTGAAGCGGGAGATCCACTGGATGATGTCCTCCCGGCTGTATTGGGGCCGTTCCAGCTCCGCTTGCAGGATGCTGGATTTCAGTTCGGCCCGCAGATTTTCCAGTTCCTCCAGCCGTTGCCGGGTGCTGCTGGTGAAGATGCCCTGCTGGATGGCGTTGAGCATATTTTCAATGCCCCGCTCGGTGTCGGCCAGCTGACGGCGCAGCAAGGGCAGGGCGCTGTCCTCGGCACCTTGCAGCACTACCAGTTCGTCTGCGATCTGGGCAATCAGGTCATCCTGAAACACCCGCTGGATGGTGTACTGCACCGCCACCCGCTCGATCCAGTCCTTCTTCACGGCCTTTTTGTGGCAGCCCAGCCTTCGCTTGGCCCCGGCGCATTTGTAGTAGCGGTGGATGGTGCCGTTGCGGCCCTTGCCGCTCTCGCCGATCATCAGCCGTCCGCAGTGGCCGCAGAACAGCTTGGTGGTCAACAGATATTCTTCCTCGGCCTTTGCCCTGGCCGGGGCGTGCTGATTCTTCTTCATCCGCTCCTGCACCCTTTCAAACAGTTCTTTGGGAATGACGGGCGGCACCGCATCCGGGATGATCACGTCCTTGTAGTGGTACTCGCCGATGTACTTCCGGTTTTTCAGCATGGTGTTGAAGCTGCTGTGTCGGAAGGGATAGTTCCGGCTGGTACGAATGCCCCGCTCGTTCAGCGAGCGGATAATGGTCCGCAGATTTTCTCCGTCCGCATACCGCTGGAATACCTCCCGCACCACCGGCGCGGTCAGCGGGTCTATCTTCAGCCGGTGGTCCTCATCCAGCCGATACCCCAGCGGGATGGTGCCGCCGTTGCTGCGGGCCTTGAGGGCGTTCTCCCGCATCCCACGGTTCACCTTCTGGGCCAGTTCCGCCGAGTAGTATTCCGCCATTCCCTCCAGCATGGATTCCAGGATGATACCCTCCGGGCCGTCGGCAATACTCTCGGTGGCCGAGATCACCTTCACCCCGTTTTTTCGCAGCTGGGATTTGTAGTGGGCGCTATCGTACCGGTTGCGGGCGAAGCGGTCCAGCTTCCACACCAGCACCGTGTCGAACAGCCCTTTGGCGCTGTCCCGTATCATCCGCTGAAATTCCGGGCGGTTGTCCGTCTTGGCGGACAGGGCCCGGTCGATGTAGCTTTGCAATACCAGGATGCCGTTTCGCTCGGCGTATTCCTTGCATTCCCGCAGCTGTCCCTCGATGCTTTCCTCTCGCTGGTTGTCGCTGCTGTATCGGGCATAGATGACTGCTTTCATTGGCATTCCTCCTTCTGGTCACTCGCGGGGTTTGGGGCGCCGCCCCAAGGTTTGCGTTTGGTGGATATCCAAACGCTATGCTTGCATAATCAGTCGCGGCAGATAGGGCGGCTTTTCAGCTCAACACAGTACCACAGGAAACCACTGAAAGCTATCACCAATCTGCACAACCTTTTCTGCCGGATCTATGCAAAAGAGTACCGGCTGGGAAGGAATACCCTTCCCAGCACGGCGGGAGTTCTCAACCCTGCTGCTCCCGTTCTGCACGCCACTGTTTCAGAGCGGCTTGTCCTTCGTCGCTGGCAAAGTAGGCTCGCATCTGCGGCAGCAATGCGCGGGCCAGACTTTCCACCGCCGTTTTGGGCAATCGCTCTGTCGGGTTTGTCTTGATGACCTCGGTGGCAGGCACCCCTCCTTTCCTGTAAGCATATTTCTCTTTCCCAGTCGGTACAGGTGGGTGGTAAGCGATAGCTTGCCACCCCCTATAGTCCCCCTCCACAAGACTGTTTGACCAGAAAATTCGTGTTCCCTGCATAGCATCCTGGAATTGCAATTTCAAGGCTTTTTGGGTATACTGTAAGTAATCATATTTTTGCAGAATTATAATTCCCATAAAAGCACAGCATACAGGAGAAGATACACAGGAGGATACATGGAAGGATACGCCTTTGTAACCAAAGAACCGCTTCTGGGGGCTGTTGTTCTGGCCCTTCGGGTTGATGTACCTAGCCGCAAAGAACAACTTTGGCTGGGAGAAGAACAGGATGTGGAGGCTGCCCTGCGGGGCAAAGAGCGTCCGCTGTTTCTGGCCCAAACCCGCCCGCTGGGGGCCTTTTGGTGTGAGTTCGGGCAGACAACCGCCGAGGGCTGGACGGAGGTCATTTGGGCCCTTTCCGACGCCCTGACGGCGAAGAAACGCTCCCAGCGGGAAGAACGGGAGCAGGCCGCCGCCCAGCTTCTTTTCCAGCAGGCAGAGGGCAACGGAACCAATGCTGCCGCCTGGTATGTGGCGATTCAGATCTGGGAGATGTATCTGCGCTGCCGCCGGGGCCGGGACAGTCAACAGGCGGCCCAGGCCCTGCGGAACTATGCCCAGCTGCTGATCCTGCCTTTTGGCCAGTACACCCCGGAGATGGTCCACTGGCTCCGGGATAAGCCGGTGATCCCCGTCTGGAACGACCGGCGGGACGGAAAGCTGGAGGTGTGGTATCCCCAGGGGCAAACGCCTTTTGAGTGCGCCGTGATGAAAGAATCCCTGCAGCCCGCCCTCATCTATTACCGCCAGCGCATTCTGGACGCCGGGCTGCTCATGCGCCGGTGCAGTCAGTGCGGACGCATCTTCTTCGGCCCGGACGCCCGCAGCACCCTGTGCAGCGACCGCTGCCGCAAAGCCAGCCGGAAGATCGCCAAGCGCCAATTCGACGGCCGGGCCAAGGGTAAAGACTACGAGCAGGCCTATGACCGGGAGTATATGTTCTGGTATAACCGCATCACTAAACTAAAAAAGGCCAGCGCACCACCCGAACAGATCGGGCGGGCGCAGGCCGCATTAAAGGCGTTCCGCAAGGAGGCGCTGATTCGTAAACAGCAGGTCAAGGAGAAAAAACTGCCCGCCACCCAGTTCATTAGCTGGATGATCGGGCAGGAGGCGGTGATTGAGGGGATTTGTAAGTTATAAAATTTCTTTACTGATATAATTTTGCTTCACATCACTTGTAATTCTCATTTGTATATGTTAGTCTAATTTTAGTCTAAAATCAGGCCAAAATGTTAAGCTCTTAGTTTTATACAAGGAGGCACTGTGATGAAGTCGCAAAAGCAACCAACAAAAAGGATATATCTGGATGACTACATTCTTCAAAAAGATATGCGGGTTCGTCTACCTAAGGAACTAATCAAGAATTTACAAATTTATCCTGGAAAGACATATTTTGAAATCTACTTTGATCCAAGCCAAAAAGAAATAATTTTGGTTGTAAAAAACAGTGACTAAGTTAGAGGTAGAAATATATGAAAGAGAGCAAGCCTCTAAATATTTTATATAAAAAGAGCATTAACAAAATCGAGGCAGAACTTTTAAAGATAAGAAAACAGTTTTCCTCAAGCCCATGTCAACCAGATGACATTCAAATTCTGCGATGGGTTTTGTTGGCATGCATCTGTATTGATATAAACACACCGAATGATAGGCGAATTGTCCCAGATATGACTTCCTTTGCTTCTGAGGTCGAATCTATGTTGGGCGACTTTGTCCCCCAATATGTACAAGGGTCTAAGCATGCTATGGATCATGTCCTTGCGAAATCAATTTTTGACTATTTGGATACAATTCAAAAAGTACCTCTGCATGAACAACTCTTGCCCTATGCCTTAGAAATACTTGAATACTCAGAAAGTGAAATAAAAATTGCAAATTATGATAGACGCTCTGGTATAATTACTAAAACGAAAAAGCAACAGGGCGTCTACTATACTCCGGCTGATGTAGCGAAGTATATGGTTAGCTGTTGCCTTGCAAAACTAAATCGTCAAAATATTAATCTTGTAACTGGTCATTATATCGATTATAGTTGCGGAAGTGGTATTTTTTTACTACAACTATTGGATTGCTTGATAGAAAAGCACTTGTTGAATAGCCAAAGTGACTATATTTCTTTTGTATACCATAACCTTTTTGGAGTGGACATCAGCATCTCTGCAGTGGAGTGCTGTAGATATTCGATAATTCGACATTTTATAAAAACATTTCACAACTGTGATAGGGTTCTTGAGTTATGGAATGCTCTCAAAGAGAATGTAGTTGTTGCTGATGCGACAAATAGCGATTCTATTTATCTTCGATATCCAAATTTCCCTCAGTATTTTGAATGCATTATAGGCAATCCTCCTTATGTTGGTTCTAGCAACCTTAATGGTAAAGCGATTCAAGGGAACCTGTTTATTCCTTTTGTATACAATTTGATGAAAAATTCGGCTCCCATATCTGTTTGTTCACTTGTTATTCCTCTTTCCTTTTCTTACAACAATCAGCCTGCCTTCCGGCAAATGCGAAATGATATTCAAAATGATGCTGCCGAATGGCAAATTGAGCATTATGATCGTAGCCCAGACTCGTTATTTGGTGATGATGTAAAATCCCGTGCATGTATCATATTTCGGTCAAGCGGGAAATCTCACGCTATATTGTCTACAAAGTTATTTCGCTGGACATCCGAAAACCGAGCACTATTGCTTAACTCGGAGAAAATGGGGACTGACATTTCGAATTTTTCAATCATAGAGTTTTTACCAAAACTTAATTGTAAGATTGAAAAGGATGCATTTACAACCATTCTCCAGAGTAAGAAAGCACTTCAGGATGTGTTAAAAAGCACATCCGCATTTTCTGAAAATTGCATTGTCTTAAAATCAACAGCCTACAACTGGGTGGGAGCATACGACCATGTACCACCTTCCTTCAACTCCGATGGCTCCCCTTATTTCTCTAAAGAAACTAAGATTTTTGATGCGGGCAGCAAACAAAACAAATTTTTTGCGGTTGCATGTTTGAATTCCCGACTTGCGTTTTGGTTATGGACTGTAGTTGGTGATGGTTTTCACTTAACTAATCGCTTGTTATCGGTCTTTAAGATTGACGGAACGGAAAATAATCAAACACGCCTTTCTAATTTAGGAGAGACCCTTTCGCGTAAGTTAGTACAATACCCGATTACATCTTATAATGGTGGGAAAGCCGTTACGAGTTACAACTACAATATGATTTTAGATATTGTAGATGAAATTGATCTTATCCTTGTAGAATCATTGGATATTGATACTTGCTTCGCCGATTATCTAAAAAAGTGGTATTCCGACATCGTTAGGTGTGGTCGCACATTCTAAATCTTGTAGTTGCTGTTTAGCTATAATTAACCGGAGGTAACAAAACGTGTCATCTATTTCAAAAGAAATTAAAGAGTTATCGAAAATAACCAGTGAAGAATGGAAAGAATGGACCATGACTGTATGGAACATCGCTAATATAAGTGATAGTATTCATCCAGCTGTATTTCCCGTTGAAATTCCTCGCAGACTGTTAAAGATGTTTTCTTTTTGGGGCGAAATTGTGCTTGATCCTTTCTCTGGAACAGGCACAACAGGAGTGGCCGCTGTTGAAAACGGAAGAAAGTATATCGGGTTTGAAACTAATCCGGTATATTATAGCCGTTCTATCGAAAGACTCAAAGAATGCTCCTCTCCGAATAGTAAGCAAGAAGCAAGTGAAGATTTCAAAATTTATAACGATAGCTGCCTAAACATGAAGGATATCCCCGATAATAGTGTGGGAGCAATCATTACCTCTCCTCCGTATTGGAATAAAGCCGATTATGGTAAGTATGAGGGAAATATTGGCGGCTTTGAATACTATGATGATTTTTTAGTGAATATGGAAGAAGTCATTAAGCAATGCTACCGGGTCTTAATGCCTGGTAGAAAGCTATGTATTGTTACTGCAAATGTCAATCAAAACACCCGTGAATTTGGCTTGGTAACAATTCCTATCGCTTCTGACTTGACTAAAATTGCCCAAAATGTTGGATTCTCACTTATAAATCAAATCATATGGAATAAAAACGGAACTGGCGGGAAGTGGGGATCCTCTAATTCGCAAAGACCAATTTTTGGAAGCTATCCATACCCACCAAACCTCTTGTTCAAAAACGTCAACGAATATATTATCATTGTTCAGAAGCCTGACCCTAAAAAGAAAAACACATCAGCTCCTTCTTACTACGATCTATTCCGTAAGTCGCCTCGATAAGCAAGTGGCCTATACTGATCCAGTATAGGCCACTTGCTTTTTAGATTAACGGACAATCTTCCCACAATGAGAGCATCGTATCCGTATCCATTATTTCATATCTCAGAGACCGATGTTTCCACGGGAGGCTGAGCAATCTGTGGTTCATTATATCATATCCGGTAGAACCTTCTAATAGGAACAAATATTTGAACATGGTTGGCCCGATTCGTTTAAACACCAAAATAGGTCGTTTATTTTCATCTGTAGGATAATGACCATTGAGAACCTCAGCAGCACGGACTTCAATTTTTGCATTTCCATTTCTCTTGCTCAAAACAATACGACGATTTTCTATATCATGTGATGTATAGATATCGTCCATTTGCTGTAGCATCAATTCATCGCCAGGTTTTAGTTTGAAGTATTTCTTCAAAATATCCATCGTGAAGTGCACTTGTTGACAACGATCTCCTGCCTTTGGAACATGGCGAACCAAATAATCCATGTCTCCTTCAGAAACTCGTTCTGATGTAGTATCAACTGTAGATACACTAACTCCGGTAGAATTAGGTGTTGTATCTGTTTCCTCTCTTTTTGGGATTGGTATATGTGGCGTGGAAATAACAGTATCTCTACCAAATATGTTAGCTCTTTTATTTCTTTCTCGATTACGTTTAGCTTCAGCCACGCTTCTTTTAGCAAGCGCTTTCTCATGTTCAATATAGCCGTTTTCTAGTAGAAACTCTATCAATGCTCTATCGCATCGTTTACAACAGCTATTACTGGTATCAGAGTATTGCCCAAACATTTCATTAAAGCTTTGGCACAAGTCTTCGTTTGCAAAGCAAGTTAAACTAGCCTCATAATTGTTGAATAATCCTCCTGCCGTAAAATTGTTTGAACCAATCGATAACCATTTGGATTCATCAGATTCCAGAAAATATGCTTTTACATGAAAAGTTCTCGTGAAATCGTCTGTGTGATAAATATAAAGTTCATCACAGGAGGATAGAAGAGCTACAAGAGCCTCATAAGACGTATTGCTTTGATCAATACCTACTATTCCTTTTATGGTACCTCCAGCATCCCTAAAATTCTTCATTGAAGGTTGCAGAGTGCTTGTACCGCTGGTTTTTGCGTAAGCTACAATAAATCTAAAGTTCGTAAATCCTTCATTCTCTAAGTTTTCAATCAATTTAAATCCAAGGGATTGTTTATCTGGCTGATTGACAAGATTCATTTACAAGCCTCCTTAGAGTAGGCGATTTTGTATATTGATATGTAACTATTATACTTCATGTGGTTAAAAAGCACAATATAAACACAAAATTGGTTCTGCAAATTGTGTTACTCTACAATCAAGAAAAAATCATGACAACAGCCATAGTATTGTAAAAGAAAGAAAAGCAGATTTGGTACTCCCAAATCTGCTTTTCTTGTTCAATGATATAAAGGATTTTATAAATTCCAATAAACAACAAATCCGAACCCATCGCCCACCGGCGTAAGGTTCGGATTTGTTTTGTTTGGTGACCCGTACGGGAATCGAACCCATGTTACAGCCGTGAAAGGGCCGTGTCTTAACCGCTTGACCAACGGGCCATATAAGATACAAGATTTCGCTAAAACAGCAAGCTACTCCCCGGCCACGATTGCGGCCGGCCCCCAAGTATTTTAGCGAAATCTTGTATAATGGTAGCGGTAACTGGATTTGAACCGGTGACACTTCGGGTATGAACCGAATGCTCTAGCCAACTGAGCTATACCGCCATAAAATTTTCTGCACCATCAAAAGGTGCTTTATTATTATATTCAAACTTGTCCCTTGTGTCAACCCCTTTTTGATGATTTTGCGGCTGTTTTTTCCGGTTTTTTCTTCCAGAATCCAAAATCCGGGGGCTTTTTTCCTGCCGCAAAAAACAGAAAGGGCCGCCCACCCTTTTTCTGTGGGCGGCCCCGAGGCTTACAAAGGAACTGTTGAACTGTTACGGTTTTGATCCCCTTACAGGCCGAGGGCTGCCAGATAGGCGGCTTCCTGTGCGGCGATCTGTGCCTGATAGGCGCGGATGGAATTCAGATACGCATCGTTGCGCGCATCGGCGGCAGCCTGCAGGGCCTTGCCCTGGGCCTCGATGGCGGCATTCTGTGCCAGCTGGGCGTTGTGGGCGGCGTTGCCTGCGGCGATGATGGCTGCGGCGTCTGCGTCAGCCTTCGCCTTGGCCTGGGCGGAATATGCCTTGACGGCGTCAAGGTATGCCTGCTCCTTGGCGGCGATCTGCGCCTGGAACACCTTGATGGCGCCCATATAGGCTTCATTCTTGGCCAGCTGTGCGTTGTGAGCAGCCTGACCGGCGGCTACGATGGCATCGTTCTGTGCCAGCTGAGCGTTATGTGCGGCCTGGCCCGCGGCGATGATGGCGGCAGCGTCTGCATCGGCTTTTGCCTTTGCCTGCGTCACATATGCGCCGACGGCCTTTAAGTACGCATCTTCCTTGGCGGCGATCTGTGCCTGATAGTCGGCCACTGCGGCGGCATAGGCCTTTTCACGGGCATCCGCCGCGGCCTGGACGGGGTTCTCGGCCAATACAGGGACGGCCAAGGCTGCAACAAGCCCCAACGTCAGCAGCAGCGAGATCAGTTTCTTCATACCTTGATTACCTCCTTTATTTCCGCTCCCCTGCCCGGACGGGTTCCGGGGCGCGCGGAGCGGCTTTTTCGTTTGATTGGTGTATCTCAAGTATAGTACACAATTGTGAAAATTGCAATGGTTTCTTGGTTTCTTTTGATATATTTTTTTCACATTCTATGTATTTTTGATGGAATTTGATACACATTTTTTGAAAATTCCCGCCTTTGCCCCCTTTTTCCCGCGGGAAAAGAAAAAAACTTCCCCGTGCTGTCCTTACCTGACAGAACACGGGGAAGTTTTGCCTATTCTTTTGTGCCCGATTTACTCGGGTATCCGGGCTTTGAGGCAGGGTGTGCCTTACTCGGCGTCGTCGGGTTCGGGGTCACCGGCGCCCTCGTCGGCCTTGGCGTCCTCCGCCTCCATGCGGGCGATCTCCTCGGCGGAGAGTTCCTCCCCCTCGGTATCCTCCTCCGGCTTGGCAGTCTCGGCGCCGTTATCCCGGTCCACACGGGCCATCATGACCAGCTTGTCGTCCTCATCCAGGCGCATGACCCGCACGCCGCTGCCGTAGCGGCTCTGTACGTTGATATCGTCGGCGTGCATCCGGATGATGATGCCCTCCTGGCTGATGAGGATCAGGTCTTCGGTCTCATCCACGATCTTCACCGACGCCACGCCGCCGTGGGCATAGTTGCGGATGCCCTTGCCGCCGCGGCGGGTGATGCGGTAGTCGTCGATGCGGCTGCGGCGGCCCTTGCCGTTCTCGGTGACGGTGAGCATGGTGGCGCCCGGACGGCAGACGCAGACGCCCACCACGTAGTCGCCCTCGCTCAGGCGGATGGCACGCACGCCACGGCCGGTACGGCCCATGGAGCGGGCGTTGGCCTCGGTGAAGTGGATGGCCATGCCGTCGTGGGTGGCCACGATGAGCTCATCGCTGCCGCCGGTGAGGTGGCACCAGGTCAGGGCGTCGCCCTCGTTGAGGGTCAGGGCGATGAGGCCCGCCTTGCGGATGTTGCGGAACTGGGACAAAGGCGTGCGCTTGATCAGGCCCTGCCGCGTCACCATGGTGATATAGCTGTTTTCCTCGTCGATGCCGGCGGGCTGGCGCATCATGGTGGTGACCTTCTCGTCGTTCTGCAATTGCAGGAGGTTGACGATGTTGGTGCCCTTGGAGGTGCGGGCGCCTTCCGGCACCTGGTAGCCCTTGAGGCGGTAGACCCGGCCCTTGTCGGTCATGAAGAGCATATAGTCGTGGGTGGAGCCGACGAACAGTTCCTCGGTGAAGTCCTCGTCCTTGTGGCTCAGGCCCGCAATGCCCCGGCCGCCCCGGTTCTGGGCGGTGTAGGTGTCGGCGGCGGTGCGCTTGATGTAGCCCGCATGGGTCAGCGTATAGACGCACTGCTCCTCGGGGATCAGGTCCTCGATGTCCACCTCGCCGGAGACCGCCTCAATGGAGGTGCGGCGCTCGTCGCCGTACTTGTCCCGCAGGGCGATGAGCTCGTCCTTGAGGATAGCCTTGACGCGGGTGTCGTCGGCCAGGATCTCCTTGAAGTCCCGGATGCTGGCGTGCAGCTCGTCCAGTTCGGCCTCGATCTTCTTGATCTCGAGGCCTGCCAACCGGCCCAGAGGGAACTTGCAGATGGCGTCGGCCTGGACATCGTCAAAGCCGAACTTCTCCATGATGGCGACCTTGGCCTCGGCCTGGCCGCCGCCGCAGTGGCGGATGGTGTAGATGACCTCGTCCACAATGTCCACGGCCCGCTTGAGGCCTTCCAGGATATGGGAGCGCTCCTCCGCCTTTTTCAGGTCGTACTGGGTGCGCCGGCGGATGACCTCGTCCTGGAAGTCCACGTACTTCTGCATCATGGTCTTGAGGGACATGATCTTGGGGACGTTGTGGTCCAGAGCCAGCATGATGACGCCCACCGTGTCCTGCAGCTGGGTATAGCGGTAGAGCTGGTTGAGCACCACCTGGGGGTTGGCGTCCTTCTTGACCTCGATGACGATGCGCATGCCCTTGCGGCTGGACTCGTCGTTCAGATCGCTGATGCCCTCGATCTTCTTGTCCTTGACGTAGTCGGCAATGGACTCGATGAGGCGGGCCTTGTTGACCATATAGGGGATCTCGGTGACGATGATCTCAAAGCGGCCGTTTTTCTTCTCCACGATCTCGGCGCGGCCCCGCAGGGTGATCTTGCCGCGGCCGGTGGCGTAGGCGGCACGGATGCCGGAACGGCCCATGATGATGCCGCCGGTGGGGAAATCGGGGCCCTTGACGTACTCCATCAGGCCGGGCAGATCGATGTCGGGGTCGTCGATGAGGGCAATGATGCCGTTGACCACCTCCCGCAGGTTGTGGGGCGGGATGTTGGTGGCCATGCCCACGGCGATGCCCTGGCTGCCATTGACCAGCAGGTTGGGGAAACGGCTGGGCAGGACGCTGGGTTCCTTTTTGGTCTCGTCGAAGTTGAGGGCCCAGTCGATGGTCTCCTTGTCAATGTCGGTGAGCATCTCGCAGGCCATCTTGCTCATGCGGGCCTCGGTGTAACGGTAGGCAGCCGGAGGGTCGCCGTCCACAGAACCGAAGTTGCCCTGGCCGTCCACCAGCGGATACCGCAGGCTGAAATCCTGGGCAAGGCGGACCATGGCGTCGTAGACGCTGGCGTCACCGTGGGGATGGTAGGAGCCCAGCACCGCGCCCACCGTGTCGGCGGATTTCTTGTAGGGGTGCTGGGGGTCGTTGTTGCGCTCGTACATGGTGTACAGGATGCGCCGGTGCACGGGTTTCAGGCCGTCGCGCACGTCGGGCAGCGCACGGGAGACGATGACCGACATGGAATAGTCCAGAAATGCCGTCTCGATCTCCTGTTTGACATCGCGCACGATGACCTTGGTACCGGAACCCGGCACCATCACGATATTTTCTTCCATTTGTGTACCACCTTAAACTCTATCCGTGTTCGCATCTGCGTGTATTGTTGGCTTTGGCAGCGGAGAAACCTTCCGACCGGCTTTTGTTGGCCATCTTATGGCCAGCAGCGGAGAAACCTTCCGACCGGCCCGCAGGCCGGTATTCTTCTTTCGTCACCGAAAGAAGAACCAAGAAAGGTGCCACCGTTTCGACGCGGTGGACGCCGACCAGGGAGCAAAGCCCCCTGGACCCCGCACAGCGGGTGTCTTTCTCCCATCACCCCACCGGCTTCTCCCCGGCCCACCTTGCGGGCCGGGGGAAAGGTTTCTCGGGGTTGCCGGCACATTGGCCTTACACGTCCAGATTCGCATAGACTGCGTTCTGCTCAATGAACCGTTTGCGGGGCTCGACCTGGTCGCCCATCAGGACGGTGAAGGCCTCGTCGGCGCGCTCGGCGTCCTCGATGGTGATCTGGACAATGACCCGGTTGTCGGGGTTCATGGTGGTTTCCCACAGCTGTTCGGGGTTCATTTCGCCCAGGCCTTTGTAGCGGTTGATCTTGGCGCCGGGCATCTCGGCCGACAGCGCTTTCATTTCCTCGTCATTGTAGGCGTACTTGACGGTCTGGCCCTTCTGCAGCTTGAACAGCGGCGGCTGTGCCACATACACATAGCCGTGCTCGATCAGCGGCCGCATATAGCGGAAGAAGAAGGTCAGCATCAGCGTGCAGATATGGCTGCCGTCCACGTCGGCATCGGCCATGATGAAAATCTTGTGGTAGCGCAGTTTGGTGATGTCGAACTCGTCACCGATGCCGGTGCCCAGTGCGGTGATCACCGGCGTCAGCTTGTCGTTGCCGTAGACACGGTCGACGCGGGCCTTTTCCACATTGAGCATCTTGCCCCACAAAGGCAGGATGGCCTGAATGTTGGAGTCCCGGCCCTGCTTGGCGGAACCGCCTGCAGAATCGCCCTCGACGATGTAGATTTCCGTCTTGCTGGGGTCCTTTTCGCGGCAGTCGGCCAGTTTGCCGGGCATCCGGCTGGTTTCCAGTGCGCTCTTGCGGCGGACCAGGTCCCGGGCCTTCTTGGCGGCGGCACGGGCGCGGGCCGCCTGGGTGGCCTTCTCAAACACCGCCTTGGCGACGGCGGGGTTTTCCTCAAAATACTCGGTCAGCTTGTTGTAGACCATGCGGCTGACCAGCGTCTTGATGTAGGTGTTGCCCAGCTTGGCCTTGGTCTGGCCCTCGAACTGGGCTTCCTGCAATTTGACGCTGATGACGGCGGTCAGGCCTTCCTGCACGTCGCTGCCGGACAGGTTCTCGTCCTTGTCCTTCAGGTACCCCTTGCTGCGCCCAAAGTCGTTGAAAACGCGGGTCAGCGCTGTCTTGAAGCCCTCCTCATGGGTGCCGCCGTCCGGGGTGTGGACGTTGTTGGCAAAGCTGAGAATCAGGCTGTTGAAGCTGTCGTTGTATTGCAGCGCCACTTCGGCCACGGCGCCTTCCGCCTCGCCCTTGATATAGATCACCTGGGGATGCAGAACCGTCATGTCCCGCTTTTCGTGCAGGTACTGCACAAAGCTGCGGATGCCGCCCTCGTAGCACATGCTTTCGCGGCGGGGTTCGGGGTTTTCGTCGGTGGTGCGTTCATCGGTCAGGGTGATGCGCACGCCGGCGTTCAGGAAGGATTCCTCCCGCAGGCGCTTGAGCAGCGTCTCGTAGTCATACTCGGTGGTTTCGGTGAACATGAGGGGATCGGGCTTGAAGATGACCGTGGTGCCGGTGGAGGCGGCCGGGCCGATCTTTTTCAGGTCGCCTTCCGCCTTGCCCCGGGCAAACTTCTGCTCATACTCAAAGCCGTCACGGCGCACCCGGACAATGAGCCACTCGGACAGGGCGTTGACCACCGAGGCGCCCACGCCGTGCAGGCCGCCGGCCACCTTGTAGCCGGAATCCTCGCCGCCGAACTTGCCGCCGGCGTGCAGCACGGTGTAGACGACGGTCACGGCGGGAATGCCCATCTTGGGCTGGATGTCCACGGGGATGCCGCGGCCGTTGTCGCTGACTTCGATGATGTCGCCCTTCTTGATGGTGACCTCGATGTGGGTGCAGTATCCGGCCAGAGCCTCGTCGATGGAGTTGTCCACGATCTCATAGACCAGATGGTGCAGGCCACGGGGGCCGGTGGAACCGATATACATGCCCGGGCGCTTGCGCACCGCCTCCAGGCCCTCCAGGACCTGGATCTGGGCACCGCTGTACTCGTGATCGGTCACGGTCTCGCGGTTGGTTTCGGTAATGATCTCTTTTGCCATTTGGCTTCCATCCTTCCCTTCAAAAAACCTGTTTTCCCTGGTTCTGCGCGTTGTTCGGTGTGATTCGCGCCTCTGCCGCGGAAAATCCCATGGTTTTCCGCGCTTCCCTCTATTCTGGTTGGAAAAGGCCCTGTTTCTGCGTGTTTTATCCTTTTCACGCGCTGTGCGGGCCCGATTGTCTCTTCTTTCCTGTCCTTCTCACTTCACCGAGAAATGCTCCGCCCGGCCCTTCAGCGCCGCGGTGGACAGCTGGGACACATAGACGGTGTCGATGGGGAAATCGGTGACGATAAAGCTTTTGGGCAGGTCGTCGGACAGGTCGACGACGGCCCCTTCCTTCTCGGCCCGGGCGAGAAATTCATGGGTGATCCGCCCCGGCGAGGTAGTGTCCAGGTCAAAGATACCGATGATGTCCCGGGTATTCAGGATAAAATCCCGGCCTGCGTGGAGATACATGCTTATGCTCCCTCCCTGTGGGAATCCGGCTGCTGTGCGGGCGCCGGGACCGCCGACCCGTCAAAGGGGGTCTCGGAGGTTTTGCCCCCCTGCACAAAGACCAGCTTGCCGTTGGTGCGGGCAAAGGCGGCGGAGTCGCAGGTGGTGACAAAGGTCTGCTTGTCCTCGATGCGGGTGAGCAGATAGGCCTGGCGGCTGTCGTCCAGCTCACTGAGCACGTCGTCCAGAAGCATCACCGGATGCTCCCCCAAGATCTCTCCCGCCACGCTGGCTTCCGCCAGTTTCAGGCTCAAAACCGCGCTGCGCTGCTGGCCCTGGCTGCCGTAGATCCGCCCGGGCTGGCCGTCGATGTCGATCTCGATGTCCTCCCGGTGGGGGCCCGCCAGGCAGAACCCCGCCCGGAGCTCGGCGTTTCGCACCTCGTTGAGTTTCTTTGCCAGGGCGGCGGCTTCGGGCTCACAGCTGGGCTGGTAGCGCACGGTCAGCGTCTCCGCCCCGCTGGAAATGTCCCGGTAGTTCTGGGCCGCCGCGGGGGCCAGCCGTTCCAGGTAGGCCGCCCGCCGCGCCATCAGGTCGGCGCCGCAGCGGGACAACGCCTCGTTGAAGGTGTCCAGCATCATGCCGGCCCCCGGGGTGATGTCGTAGGCCTTGAGCAGGGCGTTTTTCTGGGCCACGGTCCGGGCATAGCGGCGCAGGGCGGTGAGATACCCGGGGTACAGCTGGCAGAGTGCCGCGTCCAGAAACCGCCGCCGGCCCTCCGGCCCGCCCTTGACGAGACTCAGATGGTTGGGGTCGAACACCACAGCGGTGAAGGTCCCCGCCACGCTGGCCGCCCGGCCCCGGTCCACCCCGTTCAAGCGGGCAGTGCGCCCGGGGCGCTTGGTGTCCCGGCCGCCTACGGTGAGGCGCAGGGTCTGGTCCCGGTCCCCCGCCGTGAAGTCCGCCTCCAGCACCGCAAAAGGCGCCCCGCGGCGGATGAGCTCGGCATCCTTGGAGCCCCGGAAGCTCTTGCCCCCGGTGAGCAGCCAGATGCTCTCCAAAAGATTGGTCTTGCCCTGGCCGTTGGGCCCGCAGATCACCGTCAGAACGGGCGAGGGCGTCAGTTCCGCCGATTCCAGATTGCGGAGGTTCTCTACTTTCAGGCTGTTCAGGCGCATCAGCGGCCCTCCGCGACCCGCAGGCTGCGGCCGTCCAGCGTCACCACGTCCCCGGGCACGCATTTTTTGCCCCGCATGGTGCAGACTTCGCCGTTCAGGGCCACGTCCCCGCCCTGGATGCGCTCCTTGGCCTCGCCGCCGGTCTCGCACCAGCCGCAGAACTTGAGCAGTGCTTCCAGCTTGATGAAATCGGTGTGGATGCGCACCGTCTCAATGGAAGTATTGGAAATATTTTCCTTGCCAGTATTTTCCATGATAACCAGTACCCCCGATCACTCGTTCTTGAAGCGGACGGGCAGCACCAGATAGATAAAGTCCTTGCCCTCCACCGGCAGCATCTTGACGGGGCTTAAGGGGCCGTTGATCTCCAGCACCACCTGCTCGGAGCGGGAGTTGCGCAGGGCTTCCAGCATATAGCGGTTGTTGAAGCCGATCTCCACGCTGTCGCCCTCCATCTTTTCGGGCGGGAACTCGTCCACCACCTTGCCCAGGGCAGTCTGACAGCGCACCGTGATTTTATCGGGGGCAAAGCTGATGCGCAGGGGGTTTTTCAGCCGCTCGGTGATGATGAGGGAGGCGCGCTCAATGGTATTGATGAACTGCTTGCACTCCACCGTCACCCGGGTGCGGCAGCCGTCGGGGATGACGCTCTTGTAATTGAGGAACTCGCCCTCGATCAGGCGGCTCATGATGGTGTAGCCGTTGGTCGTAAAGACGACATACCGACGGTTTGCGTCGATCTTGATGTCGTCGTCCCCGCTGCCCATGATCTTCAGCAGTTCCTGCAGGGTCTTTGCGGGGATGATGATGCGGATATCGCGGGTGCACTCCACGTCCCGCTGGATGATGGCCAGACGGTAGCCGTCCAGGGCCACGATGGTCAGGCTGCCCGGCTCAATGACGAAGAGCTCGCCGGTGTGGGCGGGCTTTTTGTCGTCCTGGGAGACCGCGTAGATGGTCTTTTCGATCATTTCACGCAGCATCGAGCATTTTACCGTCATGGTATTCTCGGCGCCGGGGTTGGGGAGGGTGGGATACTCCCCGGCCATCATGGCGGGGATCTCAAATTCGGCCACGCCGCCCCGGATGGTGGCGGTGCCGTTGTCGTCCAGCTCCACATGGACGTCCCCTGCGGGCATGCGGCTGACCATGCTGCCGAAGAGCTTGGCGTCCAGCACCATCTCGCCGGGGACCAGAACGTTGCACTCAATGGTAGTAGTGATTGCCATTTCCATGTCGTAGCCGGTGAGGGTCAGAGAAAAACCCTCCGCCTTGAGGAGGATGCCCTCCAAAACGGGGATGGCCGCGCGGTTGGTGATGGCGCGGGAGACGCCCTCAATGGCGGAGGTGAGAAGAGTCTTTTCGCATTCAAATTTCATAAGCTTGTCTGCTCCTGTCGTTTGCTGCCCGACTGCCCTAAAAAGGGCAGCCGTCTGGTTTCATAGAAAGGAACGCCCGTTTTATCGGCTTGCGCCTTCTGTTGAGAAGTTGTTTTTCATTTTGGAAGAAACTTTCAAAACAGATGCAGAAAACAGAGACGTTGATAGTAGTAGTAGTAGGGACCGTGGAATCTGTGGAAAAGTCCGGCAAAGCCTGTCACGGTGCGGAAAAACGGGCACGGATCCGTTTTTGACAATTTGTGGGGAAAATGTTGAAAGGGTTAAAAATCCGGGCTTTCAACTCGGATTGTGGAAAACGAATGTTAATTGTTGAAAAATCGGTTGAAACTGTTGATACTTTTCAACAGCCCTTTTCCGATCCGGGTCTTTGGCCCGGAAACACCCTGTTTTCCTGCGATGGACAGAGCTTTTTGCCTGCCTGTCCGTCAGGTGCGGACATTTTTGATGATGTCGTCCACCGTCTCCTTGATGTGGCGGTCCCGCTGGATGTTTTCCTCCATGGTCTTGAGGCTGTACACCACGGTGGAATGATCCCGCTGGAATTCCGAACCGATGGCCTCCATGCTCATGCCGGTGATCTCCCGGATGATGTACATGGCCATCTGGCGGGCGGTGCTCACATTGGCGTTGCGCTTTTTGCCCCGGATGTCGGCGGGCAGCACGTTGTAGGTGCGGGCCACCTCGTTGATGATCTTCTCAATGGTCACCGGGATGGGCTGGGTGTCGTTGAGGGTATCCTTGATGGCGGTCATGGTCACGCCGATGCAGGGGGCGATGCCCTCCAGCATATAGTAGGCGTTGAGCTTTTTCACCGCGCCCTCCAGCTGACGGATGTTCTGCTTGAGGTGGTTGGCGATGTACTCGGCCACGTCGTCGGGCAGGTCCAGGTTGAGAAGCTCCGCCTTGCGCTTGACGATGGCCACCCGGGTTTCGAAATCCGGCGGCTGGATGTCGGCGGTCAGGCCCCACTCAAACCGGGTGCGCAGACGCTCCTCCAGGCTCTTGATCTCCTTGGCGGGACGGTCGCAGGCCAGGACGATCTGCTTGCCGGCGTTGTGCAGCGTGTTGAAGGTGTGGAAGAACTCCTCCTGGGTAGCCTCCTTGCCGGCGATGAACTGGATATCGTCGATGAGCAGCACGTCGGCCTCCCGGTACTTCTGGCGGAACTGCTCGGTGGTGTTGGTGCGCACGGCGGTGATGATCTCGTTGGTGAACTTTTCACAGTCCACGTAGACGATGTTGAAATCGGGATGGTTTTTCTTGATCTCGATCTCGATGGCGTTGAGCAGGTGGGTCTTGCCCAGGCCGGAGGGGCCGTAGATGAACAGCGGGTTGTAGGCGCCGGAAGGGTTGGCGGCCACGGCCTGGGCCGCAGCGTAGGCAAACTGGTTGGACGGCCCCTTGATGAAGTTTTCGAAGGTGAAGTCATACCGGCCGGAGGGCAGTTCATCCTCGGCGGAGGGCGCGGGGGCCTTTTCCGGCTCGGGCTGCGGCACCACGAACTGCACCTCGATGTCAAAGCCCAGCACCGACTTGAAGGCTTCCTTCAGGAGGGCGGTGTACCGGTCGGAGACGATCTGACGGATAAAGTCATTGCGCACCGCGAGGGTGACGCAGTTGGAGTTTTCAAAGCTGACGGCCTTGAGTCCGCTGATGTAATACTCATAAGCGGCGTCCGCCGTGTGGACCCGGCAGTATTCCTTGGCCGCGTCCAGAACGTCGTTGAAAGAGTCCATTGTATTCCCCACTTCATAACGGAATTTTGCACATAACAATACGGATATAGTATAGCACAAAACGCTGTACAATACAAATAATATATGTAATATTATATATATAAAAGGGTCAGTTGGCTTGAACAGCTGTCAAAGGGCGGATTTACACCCCAAAACAGGAGAAAATCCCGCCACTTTGCCCCTCCCCGCAGGGTGGAAAACCACCCCCTCCGGGGCGGAGGACAGGGGGAAAATCCCACCCCCCGCCCTTGCCGCTGCCTATGGCGGCGGCGGGACAATCATGCTATAATAACAGGACAGCCGCCGCGGGGCAGGTTTCCCCACGTGGCCGGGAGAGAATCGCACGTTTTCCCCGGCCGGAAGATCCGGCGGCTCTGAGCAAGACAAGGAGAACAAGGACTATGAAAATACCTGCCAGAGGCTTTACCCACGGCGGCAAGTTCCATGCCGACGATGTGTTTTCCACGGCGCTGTTGCAGATCCTGCGCCCGGATATCAAGATCACCCGTGGTTTTACCGTCCCCGACAACTTTGACGGCATTGTCTACGATGTGGGCGGCGGCATGTTCGACCACCATTCCGAACCCCGGGAGACCCGGCCCAACGGCGTGCCCTACGCGGCCTTCGGCCTTCTGTGGCGGGTGCTGGGGGCCGGACTTGTGGGGGAACATCAGGCCCGGCTGCTGGACGAGAACTTTGTCCAGCCTCTCGACCTGAACGACAACACCGGGGAGCAGAACTCCCTGTCCGACGCCATCGGCAGCTTCAACCCGGTGTGGGATTCGGGGGAGGACCCCGACGTCTGCTTCTGGAAGGCGGTGCCCTTTGCCAGGGCGGTGCTGGAAAATGAGATCGCCGCGGCCAACGCCGTCAACCGGGCCGACGCCGCCGTCCAGCGCGCCTACAAGAATTCCAGGGACGGCATTGTGGTGCTGCCCGGCTATATGCCCTGGAAAAACGGCCTGTACAAGACCGACGCCCTGTTTGTGGTCTATCCCAGCCAGCGGGGCGGATACAGCGCCCAGTGCGTCACCGACTACCGCACCCGGCGCAGCAAGGTGCCCTTCCCCGCGGCGTGGGCGGGCAAGCCGGAGGAGACCCTGCGGGAGATCTCGGGGCTGGGGCTGCGGTTCTGCCATCCCAGCCGCTTCCTGGTGACGGCGGACGACAAGGAACAGGCCATCGAGGCCTGCCGCTGGGCCCTGCGCGCCGAGGGCCGCCCGGTGGAGGGCGAATGATGGCCGCTCTCACCGGCCCCGCCCCCAGCGCCGCCGACGACTGCCTGCCGGTGGACCCGCCCGCCTGGGTCTATATGCTGCGCTGCGCCGACGGCAGCCTCTACTCCGGCTGGACCAACGATCTGGCACGGCGTCTGCACGCCCACAACGGCGGCAGCCACGGCGCCCGCTACACCCGGGCCCACGGGGGCGGCACCCTGGCCTATGCCCGGCGCTGCACCGGCAAATCCGACGCCATGCGCCGGGAAGCCGCCCTGAAAAAACTGCCCAAGGCGGAGAAAGAGGCCCTGGCCGCCGCCTGGGCCGTGGAAAACAAAATCACCATCCGCCCGGCCGCCCCGGAGGACGCGGAGGCCGTCAACGCCCTCTACTGCTGGTATGTGGACCACAGCACCGCCACCTACCAGTACGGCCACCCCACGGTGGAGGAAAGCCGGGCGGACCTCTGCCTGGCCCTGGAAAAGGCCGCCTTTTTGGTGGCGGTGGACGGGGCCGGAAAGCTGGCGGGCTATGCCTGCGCCCATCCCTGGCACACCCGGGAGGCCTTCTCCTGGGATGCCGAGACCACCGTCTACTGCGACCCCCACCGCCTGAGCCTGGGGGTGGGCAGACGGCTCTATACCGCCGTGCTGGAGATTCTCAGGGCCAAAGGCTACTGGAACGCCATCGCCCTGGTGGCCGACCCCAACCCGGCGTCGGCGGCCTTCCACAGGGCCATGGGGTATACCCGCTACGGCCGGGAGCCCCGCACCGGGTACAAGTTCGGCCAGTGGCTGGGGCTGGATTACTGGGTGCTGCCCCTGAGAGAGGGCACCGCCGCCCCCGAGCCCGTCCGCTACGCCCTCCCCCAGAAGGAGCTGGAGGCCATCCTGGCCCGGGCCAACGGCGAACGCCGCTGAACCGGACACGGCACACCACCACGCAACAGAGAAAAGCCCGGAAGTTTTCCACAAACTTGTGGAAAACTTCCGGGCTCCTTGTTTTGACTGGCTGATTTTAGGGGTTTGGCGGTTTTGGCGGCCTGCCCTGTCCCCGCCGACCGGGGAAAGGGCACACTCCAAAAGGCCCCGCCGCCCCTCGCATTTGTGGGGCTGCAGCCGGGCCGGAAAGATGGAGTTAGGGAGTAATGTGCTGTATCAATAGTCCAGACATGCCCGGTCGCAGGTGTAGGGGCGGACGTAGGTGTCGGCCACCTTCACATGGGCGGGGTGATGGCTGTACACCGCCACGTCCTCCGGCTTTTCCAGCACCGAGACGAGAGCCATGTCGTGGGTGCTGGAGGCGAGAGGGGCAGAGACAAAGTGCAGCTCCACCAGCCCGGGCACCTGGCCCACCAGGCCTTCCAGGTGCTTTGCCATGTCGGCCAGCAGGCGGGGCTTGTCGGCATCGGCGACCTCGGGCTTGAACTTCCACATTACAATATGATGAGTCATGAAGAAAACCTCCAGTCAAAAAAGATCAGAATGGATAGAAAAGATGGAAACGGCGTGGCGGGCAGCGGCCTGCCGTTTGGACAGACCGGGCAAGCCACCCCTTACCGGGGAAAACAAAGAAAATTTTCCACAACCGGGCCTTCCTCTGTGGAAAACTTTCCGGAATCTCCCCAGGAAAACCGGACAGAACCCGAGGCAAAATCCAGACAAAATCCGTCGGACGCCCGGCAGCGTGTACCGGGCGTGGGCGGCGAGACAAAACTGCATCCGGCAGAGTAATTCCCCTCACTCCACCGCCGTCACGGTGAGCAGCATTTTGTCCGGGGCGTCGTCCACCGTGAAGCGGACGGTCAGCCCGGCAAAGGCCATGCCGTAGACCCGGGCCGGGTCGTGCTGGTAGGCGGGGCGGGGGTCCTGGGCCAGGACCCCCAGCAGGGCATCCCGCTTCCCGGCCGGTACCTTGTTCAGAAGGTCCGGGGGAAAATCCACACCCAGGGTGCGGTGAGCGGTCTTGTCGGAAAAGCCGCCCCGGGCGTCGGGGTGGCTGTCCACGTAGGGCAGGTAGGGCTTGACATCATAGATGGGGGTGCCGTCCAGCAGGTCGGCCCCCGCCACCCGCAGGGCGGGGCCGTCGGGGGCGTCCCACTCCACCCGAACCAGCCGCACGCAGGAAAGCCCCAGGGCGTTGGGACGGCAGGGGCTGCGGGTGGCAAAGACTCCCATCCGCACGTTGCCCCCCAGCCGGGGCGGGCGGACGGTGGGATGCCAGGGCCGCCCCGCCGCCTGGGAAAACTGCCACACCAGCCAGAGGTGGCTGTACTGCTCGATGCCCCGCAGGGCCTCGGCCACCCGGAAGTCGGGGGTGAACACCACCCGGGCTTCCAGGTCCTCCACCAGACCGCTCTGGCGGGGAATGCCGAACTTCTCGGCAAAGTCGCTCTGGATGTGGGCGATGGGATGAATGGTATAGGCTTCGGAATCAGACATGGGATCACCAGAAAGTCAATGTGTGGAAAAGAGCCGGGCCAGCAGACCTTTGGGCCGTCTGGCCTCCTCGGCCAGGTCGCGGTAGTAGCGCAGGTCGTTTTCGTAGATGCCGCCCCAGCAGCTGCGGTTGCGGCAGATGGCACCCTGGGGGCCCTTGGAGAAAATGGCGTCCAGGAAATCGAAGCAGGCCCTGCCGTCGGTGTAGCGCTGGGCCCGGCAGCCGGGGGTCAGGATGGGCGCCCGGCAGTACCGCAGGTAGAGGGCGTCGTCCTTGTCAATGGCCTCAATGGCGGCGATGAGGGCGTCATTGTCGGGGTAGTCGTCGGCGCAGAGGAAACTGTCCGGGTTGAACTCCTCCTTGATGCGGGGGTCCCCCCAGTAGATGGGCACCGTCCCCGCCGCAAAGGCGTCCACGATCTTCTCGGTGCAGTAGCCGGGGTCCCGGCTGTTCTCGTAGGCGATGGAAAACTTGTACTGCTTCTGAAAGGCCAGCTTGTCCGCCACCGGCCCGCCGATGTTGTTTTTGTAGGCCCCGCCGCTGTCCACCCTGCGCCGGGCGGACAGAGCCTCAAAAAAGCCGTTGCGCTCGGCGCTGAAATCGTTGCTCACCACAAAGTTGCAGAACTTTTTCCGGGCGAGAAATTCCTCGTCGGGCAGGGTGTGCTTGGAAAGGGCCGGGGCCCAGCTCTCCCGCATGGCGTAGAGGGGCAGCCGGAGATACCGGTCGCCGTACTCCAGCAGGGGAAACCCCATGGAATAGTCAAAGACGTTCAGGTCCGGCCAGCTGTCCTCCCCCGAAAACTGGATCCGGCAGCAGGCATAGTCCAGGTACGCCTTGCCGAAGCCGCAGCTGATGACAAAGTCGGGGTGATCCTCGGGGCTGCGGCAGACCGTCACGGTGTAGCCGCCCGCCCGCAGCACCCGGGTGAAATAGTTGTCCCCGGGGTCCCAGTCGGGGGCCAGGTCGCAGAACCCCAGACGGACATTCTTGCCCGCCACGGTCACTGACCTTTCCGCATCAGCGCATAGCGCAGGATGCCGGCAATGGTCTTGGAATCCCGGATGGTGTTGTCCTCCACCATGGCCAGGGCTTTCTCAAAGGGAACCTTGTGCACGTCCAGGAACTCGTCGGGGTCCAGATGCTGGCCGGTGGCGTGCAGCCCCCGGGCGATCCAGATGTAGATCTTCTCGCTGTCGTAGCCCACTGTGGGATAGAGCACCCCAAGGGAGGTGTACTCGTCGGCGGTCAGGCCGCACTCCTCCTCCAGCTCCCGCTTGGCGGCGGCAAAGGGGTCCTCCCCGGCTTCCAGCTTGCCGGCGGGCAGCTCCCACATTTCCTCCCCCAGGGCGTAGCGGAACTGACGCACCATATAAATCTCATCGTCGTCGGTCACCGGCATGATGCAGGCCCCGCCGTGATGGTGCACCACCTCCCGGGAGGAGGTATTGCCGTTTTCCAGCAGGACCTTGTCCAGCGTCACCCGGATGACCCGGCCCTCAAAAATCAGTTGGCTGTCCAGCGTTTTCTCACTATGTGCCATCGTCCCAAAACTCCTTTTTTGAAAAGTGGGCATTCTTATTCCTCATTCTAAAGGGCATGGCTGACTCTGTCAACATGGCAGGCTGACGCAGTCAACACGGAGCCGCCCTTCTATATGAATAAGGAAGCGCCCCGGGCATCCCGGAAATTCCCGGAGGCCCCGGCCAACCCGGCAGCCTCGGGGCCGCCGTCCGCCCCCGTCGGCGGGAGGCCTCGCCCCGCCGCAGACCGCCCCCGCCGTGTCCTTGGTACCAGCCTGCCGGGAAAAGGCAAAATCCCGCCTCAGACAGGAACACTTCCTGCCGTCAAAACCCACAAAGAAACTATGATATTTCCCGCCAAAAATGACGCATATTACAGGTAAAATTTCCCAACTTCAGCAAGTTGCACATATGTTTACCAAAAATATGTGCAACATTCTATTCAAATGGACTTTACGAAAAACCTTGTTTTTTGGTAAAATGGAGACAAGCAAAAGCGCCTTTCTTGGGCAGATTTTGCCTGCACCAAATTAAGGTACTGTTCCTGCAAAACAGGGGCGTGGAGCCCCGGCATACCAAAGGCGTTTCTCTTTTTCCACAAAATGGGAAAGGGAGGCGTCTGCCCGTATGCCGGGATTTCGGCGGCTCATCCCGGGCCGTCTGCCTTTGCCGCGCAGGTGCTGAATATTGTAAACGGAGGAAGAAAAATGCCCAGAGCAAAACAGTCTATGGACGGCAATACCGCTGCGGCACACGTAGCGTATGCCTTCACCGACGTGGCGGCCATTTACCCGATCACGCCCTCCAGCCCCATGGCAGACACCGTCGACCAGTGGTCTGCTGCCGGTCTGAAGAACATCTTTGGGAACCAGGTCAAGGTCGTTGAGATGGAGTCGGAGGCCGGTGCAGCCGGCGCTGTGCATGGTTCGCTCGGCACTGGCGCCATCACCACCACCTTCACCGCATCCCAGGGCCTGCTGCTCATGATCCCCAACATGTACAAGATCGCAGCTGAGCAGCTGCCCTGCGTCTTCGACGTGTCGGCCCGTACCGTTGCTACCCAGGCGCTGAACATCTTCGGCGACCACAGCGACGTCTACGCCACCCGTCAGACCGGCTTCGCCATGCTGTGCGAATCCAACCCCCAGGAAGTCATGGACCTGTCTCCCGTTGCGCACCTGTCTGCCATCGAGGGCCGCGTTCCCTTCGTCAACTTCTTTGACGGCTTCCGTACCTCCCACGAGATCCAGAAGATCGAGAAGTGGGACTACGAAGATCTGAAGGAAATGTGCAACATGGACGCCGTTGCTCAGTTCCGTGCCGAGGCACTGAACCCCGAGCATCCCAAGACCCGCGGCAGCCATGAGAACGGCGACATCTTCTTCCAGCACCGCGAGGCCTGCAACACGGCTTACGAGGCGCTGCCCGCCGTCGTGAAGAAGTACATGGACAAGATCAACGCCAAGATCGGCACCAACTACGATCTGTTCAACTACTACGGCGCCCCCGATGCTGACCGCGTCATCATCGCCATGGGTTCCATCTGCGACGTGGCCGAGGAAGTCATCGACTACCTGACCGCCAAGGGCGAGAAGGTCGGCCTGGTGCTCGTCCGTCTGTACCGTCCCTGGGTCTCCGAGGCCCTGCTCAAGGTCCTGCCCAAGACCGTCAAGAAGATCGCCGTCCTCGACCGCACCAAGGAGCCCGGCTCCCTGGGCGAGCCCCTCTACCTGGATGTTGCCGCTACCCTGCGTGAGGCAGGCCTCAACGACATCGTCCTGACCGGCGGCCGTTACGGCCTGGGCAGCAAGGACACCCCGCCGTCCTCTGTCTTCGCTGTTTACAAGGAACTGGAGAAGGATGCTCCCAAGGCTCGCTTCACCATCGGCATCGTCGATGACGTGACCAACCTGAGCCTGCCCGAGGTCAAGCCGGCGCCCATCACCGCAGCTCCCGGCACCAAGGAGTGCAAGTTCTGGGGTCTGGGCGGCGACGGCACCGTCGGCGCAAACAAGAACTCCACCAAGATCATCGGCGACCACACCGACAAGTACATCCAGGCATACTTCCAGTATGACTCCAAGAAGACCGGCGGCGTGACCATCAGCCATCTGCGTTTCGGCGACAAGCCCA
>CALXHO010000015.1 GCA_944388125.1 uncultured Gemmiger sp.
ACTCCAACTATAACCGATGAGGCCGTATCCTTCATCCTTTTTTATTCAACTGTCCAATATGTATTGTACTCCTACAACCTTCCCGCCGTGTTTACAGCGTATTACCTTGATTTTTCTGTTTCGATATGATATTTTATATAAACGTATAGAGCTAATAAGGAGGGGACACCTGTCGTTTCTGCCGGTGATCCCCCTTGCTTTTGTATGTGGAAAACCAAATCACCTTTCTTTGAACATGAAGGTGTAAAAATAAATATTGGAAGAGCCGAAGAAAAAGCTGTATACAATGCAGAAAATAAGCACGAGCAACCATAAAACCGCGCCAAACGGAACGATGGAGCTTGCAGATCTCTTGATTGAAATGCCATGAACAAGGGATCGGTCTTCAATTTTGAGGACAACTCAAGGCACATTCTGTGCAGTGGGCACAACCTGGTGCCGGATTGAAAGGAATGCGGGAACTGAATTCCAAGAAATAGAATTGTGGGGATGAGCGTTTTGAAAATTCTGCTGGATGCCTTGTGCATGACAAAAAAGATCTGGCCTGTATTCCAGACCTTGGTTTGGAAGCTGGAGGAACAGACGGAATGCGAGGTTTCGGTGATCTGCCCGCATCAGGTGCAGGATAATGTGATTGAGCAGGAAAAAAAGATGTCCGCCTATCCATGGTTGTCCGACACCGATGACCTGAGCCAGTATGATGTATTTATCACCGCATCCTCCTACTATCCGGAGTGGCTGGGGAAGTATCCCTACATCATCAGCGTGGCCTTTTTGATTACGCCCTACGCATTTGCCGCGTTGCCCATGGAGGAAATGGAAGGCCGCTTCTGGGAAAAATATGATTATGTCTTTACTTTTACTGCTCCCGGGAAAGACCCTGCGATGGAAAAGGCACTGGGAATTCCTGAAAGGAAGCTGATTCTGGGGGACCTTGGGGAAAAGGCGTTTTCGCTGGATCAAATCCATTGTCAACAGGATGAACTGGACCTGGTGGAAAGCGCGGCCACACCGCAAAGCTTGATCCCTCTGATTGAGACTCTGGAGCAAACGCTTTCCAGAAAAAATAATCAGCCGTTGGTGACCATTGTAACCATCACTTACAATCTGGTCAAAAATAAAAGAGAAGAAATGATTCGGCAATGCATCGAATCGGTCCACAATCAGACCTATCCCAATATAGAGCATCTTATTATTGACGGGGGCTCTGGCGACGGTACGCAGGATCTGTTCCGGAAATATCAGGAGGATGGGTGGATACAGGTCTACTCTGAACCGGATAAGGGCCTTTACGATGCAATGAACAAGGGCATTCGCCGGGCAAAGGGCAAATATGTTGCCTTCATCAACTCGGATGACTATTATTACCATGAAAAAGCTGTGGAATATGCTGTAATGGTAATGGAAATGTATGGCGTCCGGTATTCTTTTGGCGATGCGCGTGCAATGTGTGATAATGGTGACCTGACGATGTGGGTGGCAGATGTCAATCTTCTCCCATACGCCATGAATTACTGCCACCAGACCATGTTTGTCCAAACGGAACTTCTGCGGGGAATGGGAGGATTCGACATTTCGTACAAGGTCTCTGCCGATTCCGACATTATGATTCGCCTGTATGCCATGCATGAACCCTACTGCATTATCCGGTATCCTTCTGTCATGTATCGCTTGGGAGGATTGTCCTCCACCAGTTCGGACATATCTTGCAAAGATCATTCCCGAACGTTTTACCTTCATATCGGCAAGCAGCTGGGCCTGACCATGCAGGAATGCGAAAATATTTGGGCTATGCGCTTCCTGCATATCTGCATGCAGCATGAGCAGTATGACATTCTGAGAAAACTGGGACAGGAATTTTCGATCCGGCGTCCGTTGGAAGAAATTAGGACCATCCAGAGAGAGCAGATTCCGCTGAAGGCTGCCATCGTTTTACGTCTTAAGCAAAAGGTGAAAGGCGCCGTCAAACGAACCGGCATCGTTCGGATCTCCATTGAGGAGACGGAGGATCGTGAGATCAAATGGTATAAATTATTTGGAGTCATTCCGGTGTATCAGAAATGGAAGAAAATAGGTTCCTGAAACAGTGCAGGAAATAAAAGGGGCGGAACAGTGAGCAAGCAGACGTTAGCATATATCGGACATATTTTTCATCAGAAAACGCGTTCGAATCAGTTCTTTCTTGATATCCTGCAAGAAAAATATGAAGTGGATCAGTTCTTTTATGACCCGGAAACCGAGAAATTGACGATTCCCGGTGAAAAAAAGTCACATTACGACGTGCTGGTACTTTATCAGATGCCCATGCCGGTGAAACAGATTGATCAGCTGTTTCAGTATACGACGGGAAACTATGTCCCCATGTACGACGGCACGGGAGAGTTTCCGGACCGATTCTGGATCCAGTACCGCAACTTTAATATTATCAATTTTTCCAAGACGCTGCATGAAAGGCTGAAAAACGACGGCTTTTCATCATATTATATTAAATATTTTCCGAAACCCTTTGAACATTTTGACTGGGGAAGGAAAGATGGTGTGTTTGAATGGCAGCGTGTTCAAAGCATTACATTCCCAAGGATGGAGGCGATGTTAAAAAAACTGAACATCAAACAGGTCCATTTGCATCTTACCAGCGACCCCGGCCAGCGGTGCCCGGGCCCCAGCGCCAGAGTGAAACGGCAATACAGGGTAACAACATCTGAGTGGTTCCGCACAAAAGATGAGATGCTCAAGAAAATGGAGGGAAATGCACTTTATATTGCCCCTCGCCCCACGGAAGGGATTGGAATGAGTTTCCTTGAAGCCATGGCAATGGGACGCTGTGTGATCGCGCCGGACCGTCCGACAATGAATGAGTATATTGTTTCTGGCCAGAACGGAATCCTGTATGACTTGGAATCTCCGGAAATCCGGCAGAAGTTTGATATTCCAACGATTCAGCACAATGCCTATCAGTCAATTTGTGAGGGCTACCGTCAATGGGAGCAGGATAAATATCAGATTATTGACTGGGTGCAGAAAAAAGCGGTGGTTGACCAGAAAAAGCTGAAGAGAACCGAAAGATTTTCGGTCTGGTCAAAAACGCTTACGATCAAGGATCTTTTGCTGGTCGGACTGGATTTTGAAGGGCGTTATTTTGTATTCGGCGTCATTCGAATTCCTGGTAGAGTTGTTCATAAAATTAAAAATGTTTTGGCACGGAGAAGGAAAAGTGCATAAGCGGCCTGTCGGCTTTCCGGCAGGTGATAGAAAACTGTATTCAAGGAGCTGGTCTTTATAATGTCCACCCGATCATCTCAATTGTCTGTCTATTGGCAGCACTTTTTGAAATATCGGCCACTGATCCGTGAACTGGTATCGCGTGATCTCAAGGTCAAATACCGCCGCAGTTTTTTGGGATATGTATGGAGCATTTTGAATCCGCTGCTGATGATGATTCTGCAGACCATCATTTTCAGCTACATGTTTCGGTCGAATATTCCCAACTATCCGCTGTATCTGCTCTGCGGCAACACATTGTTTACCTTTTTTAACGAGAGCGCTAACATGGGACTTCTTTCCATCATTGGCAATGCAGCTCTGATCAAAAAGGTGTATATTCCCAAATTTATTTTCCCGCTCAGCCGTGTCTGCTCCAGCTTTGTCACCATGTCGTTCAGCTTGGCTGCGGTGCTTCTGGTTATGATATTTACCGGTTCGCCGCTGTACTGGACGATTCTGCTGTTCTGGGTGCCGCTTGTCTTCGAGTTGATGTTCTGCTGTGGGTTTGCATTGCTGCTCGCAGCCCTCACGGTTTATTTCCGGGATATGCAGCATTTGTTCAGCGTATTGACTCTGGGCTGGATGTACGCAACGCCGCTTTTTTATCCCTTGGAACAGTTGCCGGGTTTTGCGCAGAAACTCATGAAACTGAATCCCATGTATCACTATATCAATATGTTCCGTAATCTGGTGATGTACGGCAATGTGCCGGGGCCCAATACCTGGATTGCCTGTGCAGTATCCGGAGCAGGCATGCTGCTGATCGGATTGCTGGTATTCCGCAAGTTGCAGCGCAACTTTATCTTGTATATTTAAGGAGAGAAACGCAACATGGAAGACAAATCGCTGCCTTTGGTGGAGGTTCATGATGTATCGATGCGTTTCAATCTTGCTCAGGAAAAGACGGAAACGCTGAAAGAATATGTGGTCAAGCTTGCCCGCGGCAAGTTAATGTTCAATGAATTTTTCGCTTTAAAGAATGTCAGTTTTTCAGTCAAGCGCGGAGAGGCTGTGGCATTGATCGGCCGCAACGGAAGCGGCAAGAGCACCATGCTGAAAGTGATCGCGGGCGTTATGTACCCCAGTACCGGTAGCTGCACAGTCCGGGGCAGCATTGCGCCGATGATCGAGCTTGGCGCGGGGTTTGACCTGGATCTGACAGCCCGGGAAAACATTTATCTGAACGGTGCTGTGCTGGGCTTTGACCGTGCATATATGAACGAACATTTCGAGAGTATTATTGAGTTCTCGGAGCTGAGAGACTTTATTGATGTGCCGGTGAAAAACTTTTCTTCCGGCATGATTGCCCGCCTGGGATTTTCCATTGCTACCGAGGTGAGAGCCGACCTGCTGGTTGTGGATGAGGTGCTCGCCGTCGGTGACTTCATGTTCCAGCAAAAGTGCATGAAGCGCCTAGAAAGAATGCTGTCACAGGGTACGACCCTTCTGTTTGTCAGCCACGATTCCAACGCAGTGCGCAATTTGTGCGACCGTGCCATCTGGCTGGACCATGGCAACAAACGGGCTGATGGCCCTGCCGATGAGGTCTGCACCGCGTATGAGGAAGCCATGCGGGCAGGAAACGCATAAATGTGCTTTTTCATCTCATAAAACAGAACCCCCGCCCGGGAAAATCACCCGGACGGGGATTTTGTTTGTGCCGTTCAGCTTTTCCCGCAGGGCGGAAAAGCTCTGTTGCCGGAATTCCCTCCGGACGGACGGTGAAAAGGCAAGGGGGGTCAGCTTTGGTCGTGGCTCTTGCCCACCAGAGCGGCCAGCACGCCGAACACCAGACTGGCCGCGATGCCCCCTGCCGCAGCGGTGAGCCCTCCGGTAAAGATCCCCGGCAGACCGATCTCATCCACCGCACTGACCACCCCCTGGGCCAGAAGATGCCCGAAGCCCAGCAGCGGCACGCTGGCCCCCGCCCCGGCAAATTCTGCCAGAGGATCATACAGGCCGACGGCACTCAGCACCACACCTGTCACCACATACCCGGTCAGGATACGGGCGGGGGTCAGGGCGGTGTAATCGATGAGCAGCTGGCCGATGACGCAGATCGCCCCGCCGACCACAAAAGCCCAGATATATTGCATGGTTCATCCCTCCTGTGCTCGCAGTTCCACCGCATGGGCAATGCCGGGAATGCTCTCCCCCTGCAGATAGGTGGTCTGGCTCATCAGCGCCCCGGTGGATAAGAACAGTACCCGCTTCCAGCGGCCGTCGGCCAGGCGGGGCAGCACGTGGGTACAGAGAACCGCCGCGCTGCATCCCGCCCCGCTGCCGCCCGCCTGTACATGCTGGTTTCCTACATCGTAGAGCAGGCAGCCGCAGTCGCGGTGGTTGGCAAGGTCATAGCCCTCGGCCAGCATCTGCCGGTGGAGCAGTCCGCTGCCCACCTGGCCCAGGTCTCCGGTGAACACCGCGTCATAGTCGGCGGGTACCGTGCCGGTGTCGTCGAAGTGGTGCATCAGGGTGGAGACGGCGGCGGGCATCATGGCGGCGCCCATGTTGTTGATGTCGTGGACGTCATAGTCCTGCACCCGGCCGAAGGTCACACTGTGCACTGCCACACCCTTTCCGCCGGGGGAGAGCAGGCATGCCCCGGCGGCGGTGGCCGTCCACTGGGCGGTGGGGGGACGCTTGCCGCCGTAGTCCAGCGGGGTGCGGAACTGCCGCTCCGCCGCGCAGAAGTGGCTGCTGGTGAAGGCCAGCACCTGCTTCCCATAACCCGCCGCCGCAAAACAGGCAGCCAGGCAAAGACCCTCCGCCATGGTGCTGCAGGCCCCGTACAGCCCCGCATAGGGAGCGCCCACCGCCCGCATGGTATAGTTGCTGGCGGTGCACTGGGCCTGCAGATCCCCGCCGAAGGCCAGATCGATCTGGTCGGGGTCGAGGCTGGCTTTTTTCAGACAGTGCTCCACGCATTTCTGCTGGAGGATGCTCTCGGCCTGCTCCCACTTGCTGGTACCGCAGGATGTGTCGGGAAACAGCAGGTCAAAGGCATCGGCCAGCGGCCCCTCCGATTCCTTTTTGCCCCCCGCCGATGCCCAGGTATGGATGATGGGCGGCGTGTGGAAGATCACGGTGTCGCCGTTTCGGACCGTCATGCAAACCCCTCCTTGCGCAGAAACAAACTGCTTTTAGTGTGCCGGGCAGGCCGGGATTTATGCACGGCGTTCCCCGCGGCGCCGGGCAGCCAAAAGACCCGGGATATCCCAAACGGGGTCCCGGGCCGGACTGTATTCATAAAACCATATCAGAGCTTTCCCATGATCCAGTAGACGATACCCCACACCCAGGAGGCCAGCGTACCGTAGGCGATGACGGGGCCTGCAATGATGAAGATCCGGGCCCCCACGCCGGTCACCCAGCCTTCCGCCTTGAACTCGATGGCTGCGCTCACCACCGAGTTGGCAAACCCCGTGATGGGCACCAGGGTTCCGGCTCCGACCTTGGCTCCCAGCTTCTGGTACCAGCCGGGCAGCGTCACCAGGGCGGAGAGAAAAATCAGGGAGATGCTGGTCAGGGCACCGGCCAGCTCCTTGTCATAGAGCAGCATCCAGCTCTGGCGCAGGATCTCTCCCAGCAGGCAGATGGTCCCGCCCACAAAAAACGCCCACAGACAGTCTTTGAGGACGGGGGAGTGGGGCAGGGCCTCCCGGGTCATTTTTGCGTAGCGTTCGGGATCCAGTTTCATGGGCGGCACTTCCTTTGCTTGGGTGAAAAAACAGCTTTGCCCCTTAGTCTGTCCTCAGCCGCCGTAAAATATTACATTGCCCCGGTAGTAGGGATCGGAAACCATGGCACGGTAGAGCGCCTCCAGATCCCGACGCAGCACCGCGTCACTCTCGGCCCCGCCGCAGGGCAGGGCGTAGATCTGGTACCGCACCCCGAACACCCGGCCCTCCATGGCGGTGGCCCTGGCCCCGGCGTGGAGATAAAACCCGATGCGCCGCCGGGCCTCGGCGGGGTCGGGGGCTTCGGCGGGATGCTCGCACTCAATGAGCAGCGTCCGCTTGCGGGGGGCATAGTATTCAGCCAGGGCATGGAGGGACCGGGTCCCCGCCCCCTTGCCCCGCAGCTCGGGCAGCACCGCAAAGTAGTCCAGCAGCGCGGTAGCGCAGTCGGGCAGTACCGTCTGCCAGGCGTAGGAGACAAGACTGCCCTCTTCGTACAGGGCCAGGGGTTCGTACAGCCCCCGGCGCATCAGTCCCCGCACCGCCGAGAAGGGCTTCAGTTCTGCCTCGGGAAAATCCCGGGTCATCTGCCGGCGGTGGATGGTTTCGGCCTGGGTTTCGTTGAGAAGTTGGATCTGCATGGTGGGACTCTCCTTTCCCGGCAGCAGGGCCGGCTTTCCAAACAAGTATATCACAGGCGGGCATCCGGTGTGAGATGGTCTCCCACTGTACACAATGCCCGGATTTCGTGTATAATGGAAGCATCAAACAGACACGGAGGGCATTTGCCATGGAATGGACCGATATTCAGATCACGGTGCCGCAGCGCTACGCCGAGACCGCGGAAGCCATCGCGACGATGGTGTCCAACGGCGGTATTTATATTGAGGATTACTCCGACCTGGAGGAGCAGTCCTGGGAGATCGCCCACGTCGACCTCATCGAGCAGGAACTGCTGGACAAGCCACGGGACATCGTCAAGGTGCACATGTATCTTGCCCCGGACGAAAACCCCGCCGAGATCCTGCCGCTCTTCAAAGAGCGCCTGGAGGCCGCGGGCATCGAGTACAGCCTGGATACCCAGGGTGTGGAGCAGGAGGATTGGCAGAACGCCTGGAAGAAGTACTATCATGCCATGGACATCGGCCAGCGCCTTGCCATTGTGCCCGGCTGGGAGGATTACGATACCGACCGCATCCGCATCACCATGGACCCGGGCATGGCCTTCGGCACCGGCACCCATGAGACCACATCCCTCTGCCTGGAACTGCTGGACCGTCTGGTCAAGGGCGGCGAGCGGGTGCTGGACATCGGCACCGGGTCGGGCATTCTGGCCATCGCGGCCCTCAAGCTGGGGGCGCGGGAGGCCGACGGCGTGGACATCGACCCCATGTGCGTCCGCACGGCAGGGGAGAACGCCCAGCGCAACGGGGTATCGGAACACTTCCGGGTGCTGGTGGGCGATTTGTCCGACAAGGCGGAGGGCACCTATGACATCATCACCGCCAACATCGTGGCAGCGGCCATTCTGTCCCTGGCTCCGGCGGTGCCCGCCCTTATGGCGCCGGGGGCGGCTTTCATTGCCTCGGGCATCATCGACGGGCGCAAGGATGAGGTCCTGGACGGCCTGCGCGCCGCCGGCCTCAATCCTGTGGAAGTCTATGAGAAGCGCGGCTGGGTCTGCATCCTCTGCCGCAAGGCGGAAAACTGATACAAAACGTAATTTATTTTTGAAACAGTACGAAACGTATTATATTTCGTACTGTGGAAAGAGAGGAACATCTTGCCGCACCGTTATTTTACCACCGAGATCGGTTCCGGCCGGGCGGCGCTGACCGGCCCGGATGCCCACCATCTGGCCGACGTCATGCGCGGCCGGGTGGGGGACACGGTGATCCTGTGCGACGCCAACGCCGTGGAGTACACCGGCACCATCACATCGGTGCAGCCGGGCCGGGTGGAGTTTTCGGTCAGCGAGGGCTACCCCAGCGCCGCCGAACCCGACGTGGAGGTCACCCTCTACGTGGGTTACCCCAAGCAGGGCAAGCTGGAGGACATCATCCGCCACAGCGTGGAGCTGGGGGTACACCGGGTGGTGCCCTTCTTCAGCCGCTACTGCGTGGCCGCCCCCAAAAAGGAGGAGGCCAAGCGGGAGCGCTACGCCCGCATTGCGGTGGAGGCTGCCAAACAGTGCGGCCGGGGCATCCTGCCCGAGGTCAGCCTGCCGCTGCCGGATTTTGCGGCGGTCTGCGGGGAAGGGAAGGACTACGACCTGACCCTCTTTTTCTACGAGTGCGGCGGCAGCCCGCTGCGCACGCTGCTGACGCAGGACAAGGGTGTGCGCCGCATCGCCCTCATCACCGGCAGCGAGGGCGGCTTCTCCCCCGAGGAAGCGGAACTGGCTGCCCGGGCCGGGGCAAAGACGGTGGGGCTGGGCCCCCGCATCCTGCGGTGCGAGACGGCGCCCCTGGCCGCACTGGCCGCCGTCATGACGCTGACGGGCAATCTGGAATGAGCCGCAACTCCGTCCGTATTCTATGCGGTTTTAAGGAAAAACGCGACGGAAAAGCAAATTTGCGCAGGAGCGCAGGATTGCGGCAAACCGGGGTGTTCTGATGACAAAGAAAATCGTTTTTTGTCTCCAATTTTTTACAGGTTTGCCGTTGTATTCCCCGGCGGGGTCGGGTATAATAAAACCAATCTGACCGTGTCCGGCCTGCCCGGCCGGGGCTGGCAAGCGCCGGAGAAACGGCGCAACGCAAGGGAGGTTGAACCACCATGATGAAAAAGTCTACTTTTGGCGCGGCGCTGGCATTTCTGGCAGCAGCAGCCGGCGTTCTGACTGCGGTCGCCCTGTACCTGCGCCGCCGGGAGCAGGAGCTTGACGAGTACGAAAAGCTGCTGTTCAGCGACGAATATGACGATGAGGATGAGGACGACGAGCAGGACGACACCGCTTCCGCGGATGCCGAACCGATGGCCGACCCCGACGCGGACGGCGACATTTCGTTCTGAGAAGGTTCTGTCTGGCCGGGTGGCCGCCGGCGCACGGCGACGTGCGGCAGGGCGGGTACCCGGCCTTTTTACATCTGAGCCAGCCCTGCGGCGGTGACGCTGCGGAGCCGGGAGGAAATCTGCAATGAAAAGGCTGTTACTTTGGCTGCTCATGGTGGTGCTGTTTGTGGCGCTGCTGCTGGGCGGCACGGTCGGCGCCTTCTACTATATGACCGGACAGGACGATATGCCGGAGGAGAGCGCCTCCTTCGGCGGGGTCGCCCTGCAAAACGCCGGCTATGACTGGAAAGTCCCCATTTTCGGCGGGGTGGTGTACAAGAGTTTCTATTCGCCCTCCACCCTCAGCCAGCAGAAGTTAGGTGATTTCGGCAATACGCGGCCGGAACTGGTACTGCCCTCCTGGGTCAGTCAGGCGGACATGACGCTGACCGGCCCCGACGGCGCCACGGCCTTCCAGGGCAGCGCCCAGGACTACGCCGATTTTGTCTACACGGCCAACGGCGAGTACACCCTGCAGCTGACCCTGCGTCAGCTCAGCGAGGAAAAGCCCGCCAAGCCCCTGGGATGGTATCTGTACCAGGCAAACTTCACCGTCAATTTTGAGCCCCAGGTGACCCTGAGCGCCGAACGCGCCACACAGGGAGATGTGGTGGCCATTCTGCTGACGGGAATCCTGGACGGTACCCCCGAGGCCGAGACCGATCTGGGCACCGTCTGGTTCCGCCCGGTCACAGGGGGCTGGATGGGCTACATCCCGGTGACCTACAACGCCGAGGGCGGCAAGCACGACATCACCGTCCGCTGCGGCGAGACGGAACTTCAGGTCACGCTGACCGTCAGCGCCATGCAGTACGGCAATGTGGTCAGCGAGCCGTCGGAGCCTTCCAGCGCCGCGGCGTCGGAAGCGTACCGCAACGCCATCTGGCCGCTGTACCAGTCGTCGGAGGAAGGCAAGCTCTGGTCGGGCTCCTTCCAGGCGCCCAGCGAGGGCGGCGTTGCCGTCAACTACGGCACCATTTATATGGTCAACGGTACCCGGGACGGCCAGTCCACCGGTCTGACCTACGCCGCGCCCAATGGCAGCGACGTGTTCAGCCCCCAGGCGGGCAAGGTAGTATATGCCGGCACGCTGGAGGTCAGCGGCGGCACGGTGGTCATTGACCATGGCTGCGGCGTCAAGAGCTATCTGTTCGGCCTGGGCGAGGTCACTGTCCAGCGCGGGCAGACCGTCGCCAAGGGCGATGTGGTGGGCAAGGCCACCGATCAGCACGATCTCATCTATGAAGTCCGCATCGGCAACAAGTCGGTCAACCCCGAGAAGATCCTTTCGGGCAAGAGCGGACTGCAATATAAGGAAAACATGTAAACAGGCACAGATCCTGGCATTGACAGGCAAGTTTCAGGGTGGCAGAGTATGAGCGAAGAAAAGCAGGAGAATACCGCACAGCAGGGAGCGGACAAGGCCGCATCCACGGCACAGCCGGCTGAGAGCGGGAAGGCTTCCGGCAATCCGGCTGAGGCGTCCAAAGGGGCGCAGCCGGGACAGAACCAGAAAAAATCCGGCGGCACCAGCAGTGCCCGCCGGCGGCGCAAGCGGGGCAAATCCTCCCGCAAGGGCCGTGCCAGCGGCGCGTCCGCAGGACAGAACAAAAACGGGCAGCAGGCCGGGCCCAAACCGGAGAAACAGCCGGAATCCAAACCGGAGGCACCGGCGGACGCCGGGGCATCTGCCGCGGCAGAAACGGCGGACAAGACCCCCGCAGCGGAAAAAACCACGCTCTCGGCGGAGGAGCTGCGCAAAGAGGAAGCCCGCCGCGCCGCGGCAAAGCAGTCGGAACAGGACCGGGAGCGCGCCTCCCAGCCGAAAAATTCCCAGCCGCCCGAGACGCCGCCGGCCTGGCCGGTGGAGGGAGCGGAGGAACCGACCCCTGCCGAACCCGGCCCGACGGAGGAACAGCCCTCTGATGAGGAGACTGCTGCCCCCGATGAAGCCCAGCAGGCCCGGGTGGCGGAGATCTCCCGGACGGTGCAGGTCTCGGTGGAGCAGATCCTGGCCGGGGCGGAGCAGGCGGCAAATTCTGCCGACGAGGATGGGGACAGCGGGGACAGCGACGGGGGTGAAGATGCCTTCACGGTCGCCGACCGAGCAAGCGACGTGGGCCGCAGCCTGGTCCGCTGGCTGGTGCTGGTGTTCGGGGCCATCCTGATCATTGCGGTGGTCGGCGTGGGCTGGCTGTACTGCAACGCCACGGACGAAGATCTTCCCCAGATCACCGTCTCCTTTGACGGACAGACGGTGGAGACCGCGTCTTACAGCTGGCATGTCCCCGTGGTGGGCAACAGCCTCAAGCGCACCTATTCCGAGACCTATCACCGGGACCCGGTGGAGCTGTCCGACACGGTGGACACCTCGTCGCCGTTGCTGACGGTGTCTCCCTCGGGATACAAGATGACACTGACCATCACGGACGAAAACGATGAGGAAGTATTCAGCGGCACACCCAACGATTACCGCAAGTTCAGCTTCCCCTCCAACGGGACCTATACCGCAAAACTGGTGATCAGCACCGAGACGGGCTCCAGCCAGAACGCAGCCATCACCGGAGAACAGACCTATCTGTTCCAGTTCACGGTGGGCATCCGTCCCACCGTCCGGCTCAATACCCGGACGGTGGCGCAGGGCGGCATTGCCAGTGTGCGTGTCTCCAATCTGCAGTCGGATGAGGTCCCAACCATCTCCGGCACGCTGAGCAGCACCGAATTTGTCCAGCTGGGCGATGCCTGGTGGGCCTTCGTGCCCGTTCCCTATGACCAGACGGTGGGCGGTTACGTCCTGCAGGTCACGGCCGACGGGTACAGTGAGAATCTGGAACTCAGCGTCACGGCGGCAAACTTCGGATACAGCGATGTGTCCAGCAACCGCCAGCGCGTCACCCCCTACCTGGGGGAGGAGGACATCCCCGCCCAGGTCAAGGCCTTGTTTGACACGGCAGACCCGGAGCTCTACTGGGCGGAGAGCGGTTTTGTCCAGCCGTTTTTGCGCGCCATTGACGTGAAACTGGCCTACGGCGCCCCCGAGTATGTGGGCCGCACCCGCACCGAACGCACCGGCGAGATCGACAACGGCACCGGCCGTGTGGCCGAAAATGTGGTGGTCAACACCCGCTGGGGCGACACCATCATCAGCCCGGCGGACGGCCGTGTCCTGCTGGCCGGCGATCTGGGCGGAACTGCGGGCAACACCATTGTCATTGAGCATGGCGGCGGCGTCAAGACCATTTTCTACGGCCTTGGCTCTATCGGCGTCAAGGCGGGGGACAAGGTCAAACAGGGGGCCGAGATCGGCACCACCGTCCGGACAACCATCGTGGAAGTCCGGATGGGCGATGTGGCCGTGGAGCCGCTGTCCGTCCTCCGGGGAGAGAGCGGTGCCCTCCAGGTGGGCTGAACCAAAACCGAAAAGACAAGCTGAAATGGAAGGCTTTTCCCTCAAAAAGGGAGAAGCCTTCCCTTTTTTTGCCGGTCCGGTCTCCGCACCAGATGCGCCTTTCCGGCATAGCATGGGATAAACACCGGGGGTGAGAGTATGCAAAAAACATTCTGCATTGTGGGCACCGACCCGCGTCAGCGGGCGGCTGCCCGGGCCTTGCAGCGCGCCGGATACCATGTCACGGGGGCCGAGGGCGCAGGCAATGCCGACTATATCCTTCTGCCCATGCCGCTGGATGCGGGCAAGGCGGATCTGGCCCGGATCCTGCGGGCGGCCCGGCCGGATACCCTGGCCCTGGGCGGCAAGGTCAGCGCTCCGGTCCGGGCGGCTGCCGACGCGGCGGGCATAGAACTGGTGGACTACTTTGCCCGGCCGGAGCTGGCCAGCCTCAATGCCGTCCCCACCGCCGAGGGCTGCCTCTGCCTGCTCATGCAGCTGCGGGACCGCACCATCTGGCAAAGCCCCATCCTGGTGCTGGGCTATGGCCGGGTGGGCCGCGCCGTGGCCCGGCGTCTGCAGGTGCTGGGGGCAGTGGTCACGGTGGCGGCGCGCTCGCCGGAACAGCGGGCGGGGGCCCGGTGCGCGGGCTGCCGTGCCGCCGACCTGACCCAGCTGCGCCGCCTGCTGCCCGGGTTTGATGCGGTGGTCAACACCATCCCGGCGTCGGTGCTGGGCAGGGAAGAACTGTCCTGCCTGCCCCAGGGAGCGCTGGTCATCGACCTGGCCAGCATGCCGGGCGGCACGGACTTCGCGGCGGCGAAGGCGCTGGGTGTCCGGGCGGAACATGCCCTCAGCCTGCCGGCTCGGTGCGCCCCGCAGACGGCGGGGGAGCTGGTGGCCGATACCGTGCTCAATATTCTGGAGGAAAGGGGAGAGCGTGAATGAATCAGCGTATGGATCTGCCGCACACCGTGGTGTTTGCCTTGTGCGGCAGTTTTTGTACCTTTGATGCGGTCATGCCGCAGATCCAGCGCCTGGTGGCGCGGGGATGGGAGGTGCTGCCGCTCCTGAGCTTCTCGGCGGGCAGCATGGACACCCGGTTCGGGCGGGCGGCCGACTGGCGCAAGCGGCTGGAGGACCTGACCGGACACCAGCCCATCGACAGCATCCAGGGGGCGGAACCCCTGGGCCCGGCGGGCATGGCCTGCGCCATGATCGTGGCGCCCTGCACCGGGACGACACTGGCCCGGCTGGCGGCGGGGCTGAGCGACACCCCCGTCACCATGGGGGTCAAGAGCATGCTGCGGGGCGGACTGCCCATCATTCTGGCGCCCTCCACCAACGACGGCCTGGGGGCAAGTGCAGGCAATCTGGCGGTGCTTTTGCAGCGCAAGCATTTTTATTTTGTGCCCTTCGGCCAGGACGACAGCTATAAAAAGCCCTGCAGCCTCAAGAGCAATATGAGCCTTCTGCCCGACACACTGGACTGTGCCCTGCGGGGCATCCAGCTCCAGCCGCTGCTTTTGTGAGCCGAAAGGCAAAAAACTTTGCAGCAGAGGGTTGTATCCTGTGTCCTTGCGGCGGCAGACGGCATATAGTGGAATGTTGAGTGCTTTCCGGGCGGAGACTGCCGCGCGGAATCAAACAGAGGAGGCGGTGCGGCATGGAGATCATCGAGGTGCGGGGCGGACGCACGTTATCGGGCAGCATCACGCCGCCGGCGGCCAAGAACAGTGTCCTGCCCATTCTGGCGGCGACGCTGCTGTGCGGTGGCCCCTGCCGGCTGCGGGGCATTCCCCGGCTGTCGGATGTGGACACCAGCCTGGCGCTGCTGGCCGCCGTGGGGGCGCGGGCCGGCTGGTGCGGCAGGGACGTCATGACATCGCCGGTCCCGCTTTTGCGGGGGGATATCCCTCCCGGGCTGGCCGGTGCCATGCGCAGCTCGGTCTTTTACCTGGCGCCGCTGCTGGTGCGGGTGGGGCAGGTACGCCTGCCGGTGCCCGGCGGCTGCCGTCTGGGCCCCCGGCCGGTGGATATCCATCTGGATGGGCTGGCAGCCATGGGGGCCCGGGTGGAGCTTGCCTCCGACGCGGTGATCCTGCGCCGGGCGGGGAGGCTGCACGGGGCGGATTTCACCCTGCGGCTGCCCAGCGTGGGGGCCACCGAGACGCTGCTCATGGCGGCCAGCTGTGCCGAGGGCACCACCGTGCTGCGGGGCGTTGCCTGTGAGCCGGAGATTGAGGACCTGGCCGGATTCCTCAGCGCCTGTGGGGCACGCATCACCGGGGCAGGCACGCCGGTCATCGTCATCCGGGGCCGGGCAGGGGGGCTGGACGGCTGCAGCTATACGCCGCTGCCTGACCGCATCGCAGCCAGCACCTACGCGGCAGCGGTGGCGGCGGCAGGCGGGGAGATCACCATCCGGCGCTGCCGTCCGGCCCATTTCGGGACCTTTCTGGATTTTCTGCGGGCGGCGGGGTGCGAAGTGCGAAACGGCACCAATGCGGTGCGCATCCGCCGGGACCCCTCCCTCCCCCTCAAGGGCGGGCAGGAGATCTTTGCCTCTGCCTTTCCGGGCTTTGCCACCGACGCTGCCCCGCTGGCCGCCGCCGTGCTGCTGACGGCCGATGCTCCCAGCCGGGTGTATGACGGGCTGTTCCAGAACCGCTTTGCCTGCGCGGCGGGCTTTGCCGCCCTGGGAGCCGATGTCTGCGCCCGGGGACGGGAACTGCAGATCGCAGGCGGGGCCGAACTCACCGGCACGGTGGTCAGCGCCCCCGACCTGCGGGGCGGTGCAGCCCTGGTGGTGGCGGGACTGGCCGCCGCCGGAAAAACCTGTATCCTGGACGAGGGGCACATCCGGCGGGGCTACCAGTCCCTCCCCGCCGAGCTTGCCTCCCTGGGGGCGGCCTGCCGGTCTGCCTGAACCGTGCAAATCTTGTGCCAATGCGTTTTGCCCGCCCGGTGCGGGCAAATTTTTTTGCGTTTTTGCAGTGCCCGACAAGCTGGCAAAAAGCGCCAGCCGCGGCCAAATCAGGCCATGAAGGGGGCGGAAAGACCGCGAGGAAAGGTGGGCGATTTCTGCCATTTTGGCGTTCGGGTATTGAAATTGCGGGGCAAATTTGGTATTCTTATAATCAGTTATATGTACTATCCACGGACTAGTGTGCCCGATACAGCCCGTCAGTCCATAAAATCCAAAGGTTTAGGGGGATATTCTCATGGCGTTCGTTCTCGACGAAGAGATGCAGAATGTTACAAACATTAAGGTTATCGGTGTTGGCGGTGGCGGCGGCAACGCGGTCAACCGCATGGTGGAGGCCGGCCTTTCCGGGGTCGAGTTCGTTGCCATGAACACCGACCAGCAGGCCCTGATCAACTCCAAGGCCACCCAGAAGGTTCAGCTGGGTGCCAAGCTGACCAAGGGCCGTGGTGCAGGCGCCGATCCCGAGGTGGGCCAGCGTGCCGCTGAGGAGAGCAAGGACGAGATCGCCAATGCCCTCAAGGGCGCCCAGATGGTCTTTATCACCGCCGGTATGGGCGGCGGCACCGGCACCGGCGCTGCGCCTGTGGTGGCGGAGACTGCCCATGACCTGGGCATCCTGACCGTCGGCATCGTCACCAAGCCCTTCGGCTTTGAGGGCAAGCGCAAGATGAGCCTTGCCGAGCAGGGCATTGCCTCCCTGATGATGCATGTGGACAGCCTGATCGTCATTCCCAACGAGCGTCTGAAGCTCATCAGCCAGGAAAAGATCACCCTGATGAACGCCTTTGAGGCTGCCGACAACGTGCTGCGCCAGGGCGTCGAGAGCATCTCCAGCCTGATCAACATTCCTGCGTTCATCAACCTGGACTTCGCCGACGTGCGCTCCATCATGAAGGACGCCGGCTTTGCCCACATGGGCGTCGGCGTGGCCAAGGGCGCCGGCAAGGCGGAAAACGCGGCAAAGGCGGCCATCTCCAGCCCTTTGCTCGAGACCAGCATCGCCGGCGCGCGCGGCGTCATCATCAACATCACCTCCAGCCCCGACATCGGCCTTGACGACGTCGAGACTGCTGCATCCATGATCACCCAGTCCGCCCATCCCGATGCCAACATCATTTGGGGGACTGCTTTCGATGAGCACCTCTCCGATGAGATGAACATCACCGTGGTTGCCACCGGCTTTGAGAGCACGCCCTCTGTGGACGAGCCCATCCAGGCCCATATCCAGAACAAGACCGCTGCCCGTCAGGCTGCCGCCCCGGTCAACCCGGTGGAGCCTGCTCCGGCTCCGGCGCCCGCCCCGGCACCTGCCCCGGTGGAGAAGCCCGATCCCGTCATTCCGAACCCCGTCTTCAACGAGGTGTTCGGCGCGGGTCTGGACACCGGCACCAGCAAGGCCGATGAGGACGAAGAGGATGACGGCGATTACTTCAATGATCTGCTCAGCATCCTGAACAAGCGCCAGTAACCCACTGCGGGTCAAAGCCCGCTGTGAAAAAGGCGGGATATAAAAACATCAGCCGTGTGTCGCTTTTCTTGAAAGGGAAAGGGGGCACCGGCTGTTTGATGACCGGCAGTGAAAAGGGGGTACGCCATGCCGTCGGGAGAACCGAAAGTGCCGGAGCAGGGATTCCGGCGCCGCGTGGTTGGCGGATTTGACGAGAATGACGTGCTGGCGTATGTGAATGCGCTTGTCAACGAATCGCAGCAGCAGCAGATGGAGTACGAGGAACAGATCAAGCAGCTGCAGGGCCAGATCGACAAGATGAAAAAGGAGCAGGCCAACGCCCGCGCCTGTGTGGAGAAGCTGCAGGATGAACTTTTGCAGCAGACTCAGCGTGCCGAGAAGGCGGAGAGCGATCACGCCGAGAGCGAGAAAAAGCTGGCCGAGAGCATGGAACAGTACAGCGTCTCGGAGAGCCGGGCCACCGGTTACCAGGGCAAGTACCGCCAGAGCCAGAAGACTCTGCTGGAATGGCAGACCAGATGCCAGCAGGCGGAGGAGGAGCTCAGCCAGCTCCGCGCCGAACTGGCTGCCCGCCCGGAAAAGCCGGCCCCCGCCCAGCCGGAAACGCCTGCCCCCGCCCCGGCCCCTGCGCCCGAACCGGTTCAGACGCCGGTACCGGCTCCAGCGCCGGAACCCGCGCCCCAGCCGGTGTCCACCCCCAGCATTGAGGCGCGCAAGATCCTGGCCGATGCCCGGATCTATGCCGAGAATGCCGAGCGCCGGATGCGCCGGGAGGCCGAGGAACAGAAACAGCGGATGGCGGAAAACGCCAAGGATCTGGCCGCCGGTGTGATGGTCCTGCGGGAGCGTCTGAGCCGTGTGGATGAAAAGCTGAGCGCCGCCGCCCTGGACCTGGAAAACGCCACCGCGGCCATCTATGCCGCCCTGGACCATACCGATGCCGATCTGGAGTCCCTGGGGGTCAAGCTGAATGATTTTGCCCAGGGTACGCCCGAGACCGACCTGCCCGCGGATCCGGAGGAACCGGAACAGCCCGCTCCTCCTCCGCCTCAGCCGCCGGCCGTCCCTGTGCCCGCTGCTCTGGCTGCAGGAATGCCTGCAGCTGCACCGGCATCCCGCCCCGCCGAGCGCCTGCGCCCTGCGGCAGCACCGGCCCCGGCACCCGCTGCCCGCCGGGTACGTCCCGTGCCCAAGGCAAAGCCGGCCCCGCCGCCCCCCAAGCGCCTGCGCCGCAGCGTACATAACAGCGGCAGCAGCCGCCGGGCCGTCGCCCAGAGCCTGCTGGATGCCATCAACCGCATGAGCGGGGATGACAAGTGACCCCTTGCAAACAAATGGATATTCCACAGTAGAACGGTCGCCGCAGACCGTTTGAGTTGTGGCAGAAACCGATGAACAGGCCGCAATGACTGCGGCCTGTTTTGTTTTGCCCCTCCCCTTGGGAGAAAGGAGAAGGATATGCCTTCGGTGTTCAAACGTTGCCGTGCCGCCCTGGCCGCCCAGCCCCGCGGTGTCCGGCTGCTGCTGGGAGCCGCCCTGGCCTTTGTCTGCGTGCTGGCAGGCGGTGCCGTCACGGCCTACGGCGGCCTGCTGCTGGTGGTCTGGATGTGGCTTCTCTGCATGGGCGGGCTCTGCCTGTTGCTGACTACTACCTGGAAGATCGCCTTCCCCGGGGAGCCTCCCTTCCGGAAGGACAAGCCCTTCTGCCGCGCCTGGATCGGCGGGGCGGTGCTGGGCTTTGCAGTCATCGCCGGGCTGGTTCTCTACCGTCAGACCGTCTACGGGGAGGATGCCATCAACTACTTTGCCAAACAGCAGCTGCTGTTCTCCACCTTTTCCACCAACGGGTTCTACGGCGTCCATGTCCTGCTGGAGAGTCTCCTCACCGCCGACTACAAGATGTTCATGAACCTGTTCATCAGCATCCCATATCTGTTTCTGCCCCGGACCATCAACTGCTTCATGCTCTGTTACACCCTGACCTGCTTTGTGCCCATGTGGCTGGCACTGCTCATGGTGGCAAAGCGGGCGGCGGCATGGTTTGAGGGGGTGCACACCGCCCTGTATTACCCGCTGTGCATGGCCGCCATGGTGCTGTGGCCCATGTTTTTGTGGCCTGCCACCCACGGTATGCCCGATGCCTTTGGTCTGACCTTCGCCGCCGTCATTGTGCTGCTCACGGTGGACTACCGCTTTGACCGCCTGGAGGCAGCCCGCCTGATCTGCCTTTTCGCCGCTACCTTTGCCCTGGTGCTCACCCGCCGGTGGTATATGTTCTGGATCCTGGCCTATTACCTCGTCTACACTGTGGCGGTGCTGTTGGGGGCTGCGCGCCGCAAAGCCTTCGGCCGGGTGCTGGGCAATCTGCTCAAGTTCGGTATCCCTGCCGTGGTCTGCGTGGTGGTGCCGCTGCTGCCCACCTTTGTCACCGCCCTCACCACCGACTATGCCGACATCTACGGCGCTTTCTACGGCGGCGGTTTTCTGCCCAATCTCGCCGCCCAGTTTACGCGGCAGGGGGCACTCTTCTGCCTGCTCTGCCTGGCCGGTCTTGCGCTGGCACTCTCCCGGCGCCAGGCCCGGGGGCCCGCCCTTGTGACGCTGGTCTCGGCGGCGCTGGCCATGGTGCTCTTCACCCGCACCCAGTCTCTGGGCGACCACCAGAGCCTCATCCTGGCGCCCCTCTATCTGGGAGCCGCGTTCTGCGCCCTGGCAGGCATCACCTCTCTGCGCCGGACGGCTGCCCTCCGGGCGGGAGCAGGGGCCGCGGCGGTATTTTTCTGCCTCAACTTCGGCAACGCTCTGCGCATCCCCGGCGCCTCTGCCGGCACGGTGCTGCTCAGCGATGAGTCCCTCGACCTCACCCGCCGCACCGACCTGGACCAGATGCGCGCCGTCACCGATTTTGTGCTGGAACACTGCACGGCGGAGGATACCGTCTACATCAACATCGACTCTGACGGATACAGCGGCAGCACCTTTGCGTACAGCGACCCCTCCCATGTGGAGCTGCAGAGCATGATTCTGTGGGAGAACAGCGTGCCCTCCACCCATGGATTCCCCACCGGCATCTGGACCTCCAAATATGTCATGGTCACCGACGAATTTGAGACAGGCACCCTGGTAGGGTACGTCAACCAGGCCCTGCGCACCGAGACCCCCGCGGCCGCCCACTATACCTATGTGACCCAGTTCCCCCTGCAGAACGGCCTGACCCTCTACTGCTACGAGCGCACTTCCGCCCCCGACCAGGCCGAGGCCGACTATTTCAAGCAGCTGTTTGCCGAGTACGACGCCCGCTGGCCTGCCCTGTACAGCCAGCGCATCGACGAGTACATGGCAAACCTCAATGCCTGAATCCTCACAGAGAACAAACAGAAACAGACCCCCGGCCAATGCCGTTTCCGGCAAGGTCGGGGGTCTGTTGTTGTCTGTGAAAAGGGACGGGAACACCGGTCAGTGCTGGTGGCCGTTCTCCACGCTGCTGGTGCCCTGCTCCATCAGATAGGTGGCGATCAGGTCGGCCGTGTGCAGCTTGACGGCAAGGGGATAGGTGTTGAAGGCATCGCTCACGGCAAAGCTGCCGCCCCGCACGGCGTCGTCAAAACCGCCCATGTGCCAGCGGATGGCAATGGCCTCGGCAGTCTTGAGGCGCATGAAATGTTCAATGAGATAGACGCTCTTTTCCCCGTGACCGTAGGGGAGCTGATCGGCCACCTGGTAGAAGGGAACCTTCTCCCACTGGCCGGTCTCGTCGTTTTTGACATTGCGGGTGCTGACCTTGTAGAAGTTGGCCTTGCACAGGTCGTGGAGCAGCCCGCAGATGGCAAAGCTCTCGGCACTGTCGCCCTCGGTGAAGAAATGCTGTGTCATGGCCTGGTAGACGTTGATGCTGTGCATGACCAGACCGCAGCGGCAGGCGCCGTGAAACCGGGTGGAGGCGGGCGCCGTGAAAAAGTCGGTGGTCTCCAGCCAGTTGAGCAGCCGGTCGGCACCGGGGCGGGTGATGTTGGCGTTGTAGATCTCAACGAACTGCTGATGATAGTCTTCCATTACAGCTCCAGTTCGTTCAGGACATCCTTGAGGATGACCAGCTCGTCGCGGGTCATGCTGATGCCCTTGCTCATCTTGCTGCCGTCGGGCGACCAGTCACGGATGTCGTATTTGGGCTCATGGTCGTTCCAGCTGATCATGTTGAGCTGGCGCTCCCAACCCTTGGCATTGGTGGACAAAACGGCGATACGCTCGGTAATTTCATACTTGAATTCAGCCATTCTTTCGATTCCTTCCTTACGCTGGGATTGCCCCGGCCGGGGCCTGGGTCAATGATAGCGGATTTCCACTGAAAAAGCAAGGGGAAAGGGCGCAGATCATACCCTGCCTGTGGGACGGTCAGGGGGATATTCGCCCTGCAATCTGGCTTCGATCCGGCTCAGACGGGCCTCCAGCTGGTCAATGCGCTGCTGGTACAGATCGGGCAGATCCTGCTGGTCCAGGTCGTCGGCGGGGCAGACCTTTTTGTTGTTGATGCGCACCACCTCGGCGGGGACGCCCACGGCGGTGCAGTTGGCGGGCAGGTTCTTGAGGACCACGCTGCCCGCGCCCACACGGACGTTGTCCCCGATGTAGACGGGGCCCAGCACCTTGGTTCCCGCACCGATGAGCACATTGTTGCCCAGGGTGGGATGGCGCTTGCCGGTATCCTTGCCGGTGCCGCCCAGGGTGACGCCGTGGTAGATGGTGCAGTTGTCACCGATCTCAGTGGTCTCGCCAAAGACGATGCCCATGCCGTGGTCAATGAACAGTTTGTGGCCGATCTTGGCGCCGGGATGGATCTCGATGCCGGTCAGATGCCGCGAAAGTTGACTGATGAGCCGGGCCAGAAAGAACCAGTGGTGGCGGTAGAGAAAATGGGCGATCTTGTGCGTCACCAGCACATGGAAACCCGGATACAGGACAATGACCTCCAGCACGTTGCGGGCGGCGGGGTCTTTGTCCCGGATATTTTTTGCATCTGCCCAAAGGCCCATGCGGTCATCCTCCCCCTCAAAGGTAAAGTCTTACTATACAGAATACCACGTTTCGACGGGGATGTACAGTAAACAGGAGGGAAAATCCTTTGCAGCGGGCACAAAAACGCCGCCGTACCCGGGGGCACGGCGGCGCGGATGGCTGGGTCAGTCGCGGTCGGTCTCATAGTTCAGGATGGAACCGTCGGCGGCGTTGATCTCGTAGGAGTACTCGGTGCGGCCCACATCCCATTCCACCTCGTAGACCTGTCGGCCGTCGTCCCGGTCCAGCTCCACCTTGAGGCGGGCGGCGTCGCTCTCGGCAACACCGGCATGCTCCAGGGCGATGCGCTTGGCGTCGTCGGAAGTGATCTGCGTGCCGGATGCCCCGGAGGCGGCGGGCGTGTAGTTCTCGGCGTCGTAGTCGTAGGACAGGACCTCGCCGGTGGCGGCGTCGATCTCGTAGTCATACTCGGCGGAGGCGGTGTAGAATTCCACCTCGTAGACCTGTCGGCCGTCGTCCCGGTCCAGTTTGCACTGGACAAACTGCACGTCGCTCTCAGCCAGGCCTGCGTGGGTGAGGGCAGCCTGCCGGGCGGCGTCCTCGGTGATGGCAGTGCCGGAGGCGGGGGAGGAAGCCGGGATGCTGCTGCCCGAGACGGTCACGCTCTGGGTGGCGTGGTTGTCGGCGTCGTAGTCCATGGAGAGGATCTCCCCGCTGACGGCATCGATCTCGTAGTCATACTCGGTGGAAGCAGTCCAGAATTCCACATCGTAGACGGCCCGGCCGTCGTCGTATTCCAGGCGGCTGTAACTGCCGGAGAGGGCGTCGGCGGTCAGACCGGCATCCGCCAGGGCGATGCTCTCTGCATCCGCCTGGGTGATATACTCGGTGGAATCGGCACTGCCTGCAATGCCAGCGGTGGTGTTGCTGCTGGGGGAGCCGGCAGGGGCCAGGCCCGAGGCATTGGCGGCGGAGGACCCCATGGCGGCGGCAGTGCAGCCGGTGGTCAGAGCCAGGGTCAGCGTCAGGGCGAGGGGGGCAAGCATAGTCGTCTTTTTCATGATGGTTTCCCTTTCTTTCTCTATCTCTTGTGGTGTCGGCAGCCGGTGCCGTTGATTTCTGTGACTTTAGGATATCAGGTCAAGATTAAAGAAAGATTAGAAAAAGCGGATTTTTCAAAAAAAACTGAAAAAAGTCCGGGCGAGGTCAGTTGGGGTAGATCTTGGCCACCTCATACAGCAGGAGCTCCAGAAACAGATAGACAATCACCTGATCTTCAAAAAAGTTGTCGGCGTCGTCGTGGCTGATCCAGGGCAGGGTGAAGATCTGGGTCGCATATTTGGCAGCAGAAATTTTGGGGTTCATGGTGATGAGAAGGATGGGGCAGCCGCTTTCCCGCAGGGAGCGGAACAGAGGGTCACGTCCCACCAGTCCCCGTCCGGCCACGCTGATGACAATGCACAGATCCTTGGCGGTGAGAATTTCCGAGTCGTCCGTCATAACGACCCAGTCGTCGGTGGCCTGGTTGAAGATGCCCAGCCGTCCCAGCCGGTGGGACAGCTGCTTGGCCGACTGAAAGGTCCGGTTGAACCCCCAGATGGTGATGCGCCGTGCCGAGCAGATGGTCTTTGCCGCTTTGCGCAGTTCCTCCTCGTCCACAAAGTCGGGGAGCTGGCGGATATAGTGGATGTATGCCTCGATGGTGGTCTGCATGGGAGACTGGGTGTTGCCCTGGTCATCGCTGCGCTCAGCGCCCCGGGAGAGGAGGTACCGGTGCATGGAAAACTTGAATTCAGCAAAGCCCTTGAAGCCCAGCTTCTGGCAAAGGCGGACCAGCGCCGCATTGGAGGAATCCGCCGATTTGGCGATGCCCGTGATGCTTTCCCCCAGCACGCAGCGGGGATTGGAAAGGATATACTGTGCCAGTTTCTGCTCGGATTTTGTAAAACTGTCCATATTTTTCTGCAGCAGGGTGATCGGGTCCATCCTGTATCGCCTCCGTATCTTTAATCCCGACGGGATTTTGGAAAGATTTCCGTATATCTGTTTCCATCATACCGCACCGGCGCCGGAAAAGCAACCGGAAACGGGCTTCCCTCCCATAATTTAAAAAGAAAACCAAATCGGGGAACAACGTGTCAGCGTTTCTTTTGGTGAATGTGCGCAAAAAACAGGAAACACATTGAACATATTTCCGAAAATGAAAAACTTTTCAAAAATGCATTGAAAAACGTTCCAAATGGCTCTATACTGAAACCGTGGAAAGCCGGTGCAGGCGCGCGGCAGCCGGCTGCGGAACCGATTGATTATCGCTAAAGTGAGGAATGCAATTATGATGGATAAATTCCAGGCGGCGATGGAAAAGACCCTGATCCCCCTCGCCAACAAACTGTCTGCCAGCAGAATTCTGCGGGCCATCAGCGGCGGCTTTTCGGCACTGCTGCCCATCATCATGGTGGGTGCCATCGCATCGCTGCTCTCCGGACTGAATATTGAGGTCTATCAGAACCTGATCACCTCCATCGGCCTCAAGCCGATCATCACCTATGTCACGACCTACACCACCAACATGATCGCGCTGTATGCGGTTTTCAGCATCGGCAAGGCCATGGCCGATCAGCTGGAGTGCAAAAATCAGTCGACGCTGGTCGCACTGACTACTCTGCTGATGTTCCTGCTGGTCATCCCCACCGGTGTGGGCGAGGGGGAGACTGCCGTGGCCTCCGCCATCTCCACCTCTTATTTCGGTGCGCCCGGTCTGTTCACGGCCATGATCCTGGGCTGTGTGGTCCCCATCATTTACAATCTGTTTGTCAAATACAACATTGTCATCAAGATGCCCGACGGCGTTCCTCCCCAGATTGCCAACGGCTTTTCGGCCATCATTCCGGCTACTGTGCTGACCGTGATTTTTGTCATCGTCCGCCAGCTCTGCACGCTCACCAGCTTCGGCACCCTCAACGACCTGATCTACGGCCTGCTCCGTGCACCCCTCAGCTCCCTGACCGAGAGCCCCATCACCTTTGTCATCCTTCTTCTGTTCTGCAATATCCTGTGGTTCTTCGGCATTCACGGCGGCATGGTCACCATGTCCTTCCTGAATATGCTGTACATGGCACCTGCGATGGAAAACCTGGAGGCTATGGCTGCGGGAGAGGCTTTGCCCAATCTGTTGACGAAAACCTGGTGGTTCACCTTCGCCCAGCTGGGCGGCTCCGGCGGTATCATCGGACTGGCGGTCTGCATGTTCTTCTTTGCCAAGAGTGAGCGGTACAAAACGCTGGGCAAAATTTCCATTTTGCCTGCCCTGTGCTCCATTTCCGAGCCCATCGTCTTCGGCGTGCCCCTGGTGCTCAATGTCATGATGCTCATTCCCATGATCCTCAGCCCGCTGCTCTGCTTCCTGAGCTCCTACATCATGACCCTCATCGGCGTTCTGCCCTACCTCAACGGCATCCAGCTCTCCACCGGCACTCCCGTGTTCCTGTCCGGTTTCCTGACCGGCGGCTGGGTCGCGGCAGTCTGGCAGGCAGTCCTGATCGCCCTGCAGTTTGCTGTCTACTTCCCCTTCTTCCGCATGGTGGACAAGCAGGCGGTGGAGGAGGAAAAGGCCCTCGCTGCAAAAGAGTGATCCCGTATACGTAACCACGGCTGACACAGCCATGGCGGAATCTCCCGCTCCCGTGACGGAGCGGGAAATCCCGTCTGAAAGGGAGTAGACCTGATATGAGCAACAAACCCAATATTGTCTGGTTCGTGGCCGACCAGATGCGCTGCGATTCCATGGCGCACATGGGCAACCCGGCGGCCAGCACCCCGAACCTGGATGCCCTGGCACAGGAAGGTGTCAGCTTTACCAACGCCTACTGCCAGAACCCCGTCTGTGTGCCCAGCCGGTGCAGTTTTCTCACCGGATGGTACCCCCACACTATGGGTCACCGCACCATGCATTACATGATGCGCCGGGAAGACCCCAACCTCCTCAAGACCATGAAGGACAACGGCTATGAGGTGGTGTGGATCGGCCGCAACGATTTTATCCCCGGCAGCTGGGCCAAGACCGACTACTGCGACAAATTCTACGACGGCACCGACCTTGTGGAGAAAAGCGCCGTCGAGGGCGGCAAGATGAATTTCGGCGCCGGTATGCATACCAAGCCGGAGGTCGCCCCGGTCATGGAGGGGGCAGCGCTCAAGTATTCCTTCTACCTGGGACGCTTCCAGGAGCACTCCCTGAACGAGACCTTCGACTGGAACTGCGTCAACGCTGCGCTGAACTACCTGGAGGAGCGGGCCGCCCGGCCCGGCGGCAAGCCGTTCTTCCTCTACTGCACGCTGAGCTACCCCCATCCGCCTTACGGCTGTGAGGAACCTTGGTATTCCCTCATCGACCGCAGCAAACTGCCCCCGCGCCGTCCCGACCTGGACAAGCTGGAGGGCAAGGCAGGCATCCTCCAGGGGATCCGTGCCAAGCAGGGTTTGCAGAACTGGACGGAAGAACAGTATAATGAGCTGCGGGCAGTCTACCTGGGCATGGTGGCGCGGTTCGACCATCAGCTGGGCCTGGTGGTGGACAAGCTGAAGCAGACCGGCGTCTATGACGACACCAGCGTCTTTGTGTTCAGCGACCACGGCGACCTGACCGGCGACTACGGCATCACCGAAAAATGCCAGAACAGCTTCGAGGACCCCCTTACCAACGTGCCGCTCATCGTCAAACCGGCGGCGGAACTGCCGGTCAAGCGGGGCAAAAACGACGCCCTGGTCCAGCTCAACGACCTGCCCGCCACCGTCTGGGAGATGACCGGCGTGCAGCCGGACTACATTCAGTTCGGCCAGTCGCTGTGCAGCACCATCGCCACCGGCGGGGCTCACCGTGACGCCGTCTTCTGCGAGGGCGGACGCATCCATGGGGAGGTGCAGGCCATGGAGCCGGAACACGGCCCCGATTCTCCCTACTGGCCCCGCATCTCCACCCAGCATGAGAGTGACGAGGCCCACACCAAAGGCTGCATGATCCGCATGGGAGACCTCAAATACATTATGCGGCTGTATGAGCCGGATCAGCTGTATGATCTGGCCAGGGACCCGGAGGAACTGGTCAACCGCATCGACGATCCGGCCTATGCCGAAAAACTGCGGGAACTGCGCGGCCGGATGCTGCGCTTCTACATGGAGACGGGGGACTTTGTCCCGACCCAAATGGACAAACGCTGAGGAGGCAGAAAAATGGAAATCAATCAGGATCAGTATGATGAGATGGTCATGAACCTGGTCGTGGAGGGCGGCAACGCCCGCAGCCTGGCCATGGAGGCCATCCAGGAGGCCAAAAAGGGCAACCTGGACAAGGCGGATGAACTGCTCAAGGAGTGTGATGCCGCCCTGGTGGAAGCCCACAATGCCCAGACCGACATGATCCAGGCAGAGATCCGGGGCGAGCATATCCCCGTCATGCTGCTGATGGTGCATGCCCAGGATCATCTGATGGACGCCATGGTCGTCAAGGACCTGGCCGCCGAGATCGTTGACCTTTACCGCAAATTGGCCGAAAAGGCCTGAAGGAGGATACCACTATGAAAAACATTGTTCTGTTCTGCGCCGCCGGTATGTCCACCAGCCTGCTGGTGTCCAAGATGCAGGCTGCCGCCAAGGAGATGGGCGTGGACTGCCAGATCGCGGCATACAGCCTGAATGAGCTCACCGCCAAGGGCGCCGACGCCGACTGCATCCTGCTGGGACCCCAGGTCCGCTATCAGAAGGACAAGGTCACCACGGCTTTCCCCGACAAGCCGGTGGCGGTCATCGACATGCGGCTGTACGGCATGATGAAGGGCAAGGAAGTGCTGGAGGAAGCACTCAAGATGATGGGCTGATCCCGGCTGCATCACTGCACGTCAGATTCCCATAAAAAAGGGCGGGCACAGGGAGTTCCTGCACCCGCCCTTTTGGCAGGGACGGAAAGAATCAGAGGGAATCCGGCCGGGCCGGAGCATCCTTTGTTTCGAACCGGATCTTGTGCAGCGCCTCAATGAGCAGTTCCACAAAGGTGAAAAAGCCGATGGCGTCGTCCAGCAGATATTCGCTGGAGGCATGGCTGATGCGGGGGAGCAAAAAGACTTCGTCCACCAGTTTGGCGATGGGAGCCTGGGCCGTCATGGTGACCAGGGCCACCCGGGCGCCGCTGTTCCGGTAATGGAGGATCATATCCCGGTAGCTGTTCTGGCCGCTGATGGAAAAAATCACTACCACGTCGCCCTGTTTCAGGACGCTCTGATAGCCTTCCATCAGGGTGACGTCGTCCAGGGCGTTGCAGTCCAGCCCGAACCGGTTGAGGCGGAAGGCCAGCTGCCGGGCCGACATACCGGAATGAAGCAGTCCCAGCGCCAGCACATGGTCGGCATGGAGAATGTCCCCGGCCAGCCGCAGCAGCGGCGGGGAACCGGCCAGCGGCTGCATGCGCTGCAGTTCGTCCAGATAGGTCTGCAGCGTGTCCCGGCCGGACCCGGCGGGAACGGAAGGCTCGGCGCGCAGGGCGTAGCGGAATTCTGCATATCCACGGTAGCCCAGTTTCTGGCACAGCCGGATGACAGCGCTGCGGGAGGACCCGGAACTCTCCGCGATCCCCTCACAGGTGGCGCGGTGCACATCGTTGGGATATTGCAGCAGATAGTCTGCCGCCCGGCGCTCACTTTTGGACAGCTCGGGCAGCATCTGCCGCAGGTTTTCCAGTACAGTCATGGCAAACTCCTTTCCGGCAACCGGTGCCGCGGAGCAGAACATCGGTGTCTGCTTCCAGTATAGCAGAGCGGTGCGGAAATGTCCAAACCCGGACGGCGCCGCGCCGCCGGAACAATGTCCAGATCCGGACGAAATTCCGCAGCATTCCGGGATGCGGCGGCCTCGGCCAGGGAATTGCAGCGTGCTTCGGCAAAGAATAAATACCCATCCATACAGTTCAACGAAAAGGCGACTCTTCCGGCCGGAACCCGGCCTGAGGATCCTCCCTTGCAACATGTCCAAAAATGGACAATGATACTTGTAAATAACGCAGAAAAATGGACTTTAGTCCAAAAATGAATTGTCATTTGCGCAGCTGCGTGGTATATTGAACATGCAAGGAAGGTTCCAGGGCCCGGAATCCAACGTACGGATCATGCGGGAGACGGTGTTTTGCCGCCCTGCATACACGACAGGAGGAGTTATATCATGCCGAAGAAGGACTATCCCGCACTGGCGGCATTTATTCTGGAACATGTGGGCGGCAAGGAAAACGTCGTCTCGCTGACGCACTGTGTCACCCGTCTGCGCTTCAAACTCAAGGATGAGGGCAAGGCCGACACCCAGGCCCTGAAGGATAAGGACGGCATCATTGACGTCATTCAAAAGGGCGGCCAGTATCAGGTCGTCATCGGCAACGATGTGGAGGACGCCTATGACGCCGTGGTCAAGGCGGGCGGCCTTGCCGGCGGCGGCGAGGTCCCTGCTGATGACGACGGCCCCAAGGGCAGCCTGTTCGACCGGGTGGTCAGCCTGATCACCGGTATTTTCACCCCGCTGCTGGGCCTGATGTGCGGCTGCGGTATCCTGAAAGGTCTCAGCGTCTTTCTGGGCGCCCTGGGGCTCATCAGCACCACCTCCGGCACCTACATCATCATCAATGCGGCCGGCGACGTGATCTTCTATTTCTTCCCCGTCTTTGTGGGCATCACGGCAGCCAGAAAGTTCGGTATGAATGAATTTGTGGGCGCGGCCATCGGCGCGGCCCTGATCCATCCCAACATCGCGGCCCTGTCTTCGGCGGAGACACTGTTCACCGCCTTTGAGGGCACCATCTTCCAGACCAACGTCACCACCACGTTCCTGGGCATTCCGGTGCTGATGATGAGCTATTCCTCCACCGTCGTTCCCGCCATTCTGGCGACCTGGGTCGGCTCCAAGGTGGAAAAATTCTTCAAGAAAGTCACCCCCGCCGTCATCAAGATGTTCTTTGTGCCGGCCATGACTCTGCTCATCATGGTGCCGCTCACTCTGCTGGCTGTCGGCCCCGTGGCTACCTGGATCAGCGATATCGTCGGCAATGTCTTCATGGCAGCCCATGACTTCAGCCCCGTACTCACCGGTGCGCTGGTGGGCGGTCTGTGGCAGGTGCTGGTCATGTTCGGCCTGCACCAGGGCATTGTTCCCATCCAGATCAACAACCTCATGACCAACGGCTTCGAAAACGTCATCTGCTGCATGCAGGCAGTGCCCTTCACCACCTGCGCGGTGGTCTTCGCGGTGTTCCTCAAGAGCCGCAACAAAAAGACCAAGGAGACCGCCCTGCCCGCTGCCATCTCCAGCTTCTTCGGTGTCAGCGAACCTTCCATCTACGGCGTCACGCTGCCCCTCAAGACCCCGCTGTTCATCACCTGGGGCTGCTCCGCTGTGGGCGGCGCCATCATGGGCCTGCTGGATGTCAAACTGTATACCATGGGCGGCATGGGACTGTTTGCCTTCCCGGCCTACATCAGCCCCAACGGCTTTGATATGTCTTTCTACGGCGTGCTCATCGCCGTGGGTGTTTCCATGGTGCTGGGCTTCGTGCTGACCCTGATCTTCTTCAAGGACAAGGACGGCGTGGAAGTGCAGGACGCCAAAGAATCCAAGGCCGCAGTCAAGAAAAAGCTCGGCCGCTGATCCGCAGAGATAAGGGAGGCTGCATCGCATGAGAACCATCCAGGTCATGTTCGACACTCTGACCCGCAAGTTTCTGCCCAATTACGGCTGCGGCTGGGTGCAGATGCCGAATTTTGAACGCCTGAGCCGGTACTGTGTCCGGTTTGACAACTTCTACGCGGGGAGCATGCCCTGCATGCCTGCCCGGCGGGAACTGCACACAGGCAAGTACAATTTCCTGCACCGCAGCTGGGGACCGCTGGAACCTTTTGACCGTTCGGTCTTTGAGACGCTGCGTGCCAACGGCGTTTACACCCATCTGTGCACCGACCACTCCCACTACTGGGAGGACGGCGGCGCCACCTATCATAACCGCTACGATACCTGGGAGGGCTTCCGCGGGCAGGAGGGCGACCGGTATGTGGCCCATGACATCAAGGTGCCGCTGCCTGCCGGCCGCAATCCCCTCAACAAGACGGGCATCTCCACCGATCAGCACTACCGCAACCGCCTGCGCCAGCAGACGGAGGAGGAAATGTCCGGCACAAAGACCTTTGCCGCCGGGTTGGATTTCCTGGCCGAGCACGCGGACCGGGACAACTGGTTCTTGCAGATCGAGTGCTTTGATCCCCACGAGCCCTTCTACGTGCCGCAGAAGTACCGGGAGCTCTACGGTCTGCCGGAGGAGGAGACCCTCAACTGGCCGCGGTACGGCCTGGTGCCCACCGGGGATTATCGTGAGGACCTGAAAAATGCCGCCCGGGAATATGCCGCCCTCATGACCATGTGCGACGTCCACCTGGGCCGGCTGCTGGATTTCCTGGACGAGCACGACATGTGGAAGGACACCGCCCTCATCGTCAACACCGACCACGGGTTCCTGCTGGGAGAGCACGACTTTTTGGGCAAGAACTTCTCCCCGCTGTATGACGAGCTGGCCCACCTGCCCTTCTTCCTGCACCTGCCGGGGCAGGGCGGCGGCAGCTGTGACGCTCTGGCGGCCACGGTGGACATCGCCCCCACGCTGCTGGCGCTGTTCGGATGTTCGACCGAACCCATGGGGGAGATGGACGGCACCTCGCTGCTGCCCGCGCTGGAAGGCAAGGCGAGCCACGACACGGTGCTGTTCGGCGTGCACGGTTCCTACACCTGCTGCACCGACGGCCACATTGTCTACATGAAAGCCAACGCCGCACCGGAAAACGGTCCCCTCTACGAGTACACCATGATGCCCACCAACATGCGCGGCTATTTCAGCGCCGAACAGCTGGCCGCCGCCGAGCTGGTGCCCGGCGGGCGCTATACAAACGGCCTGCCCTGCCTGCGCATGCCCCTCAAGTCTTTCTATAAGGCACAGAGCTTCGGGGACCGGCTGTACGACCTGGACAGCGATCCGGAACAGCTGTATGACCTTGCGGCGGAGGACGGAGCGCTGACCGCGCAGTGGAAAGCAAACCTTACCGGGGCGCTGCGCCGGGCGGGGGCGCCGGAGGAGGAATACCTCCGCCTGGGCCTGAAATGACAGACAATACGGACAACCAAACAAGATCCGGCAAGGCTGACTTTCCGCTCTTCCCCCACGGGGAGGGCGGGGAGCGGCTTTGCCGCTTTGTCCACCCTTTGATTCCCCGGCGGCAACAGGTCGGCTGCGGGGGGAGGATCCGTCGGATTTGGAGTGGACGCAAAACAGACGACCATGCTACAATGGCTGCGAGCCCGGACGGAATCCGGGCCCCGGGATTGACCGGCAGTCGGAACATCAAGGAGGCAAATCACTATGAGTGTTTTTCGTGACGATTTCCTGTGGGGCGGCGCCTGTGCCGCCAATCAGTTTGAGGGCGCCTGGAACGTGGACGGCAAGGGCGAGAGCGTGCCCGACCACTGCACCAACGGCAGCCACACCCAGCCCAAATGGGTGACCACGTCCATCCGCCCGGACAAGTTCTACCCCAGCCACGATGCCATCGACTTCTATCATCACTATGAGGAGGACATTGCCCTCTTTGCCGAGATGGGATTCAAGACCTTCCGCACCTCCATCAACTGGACGCGGATTTTCCCCACCGGCATGGAGGATACCCCCAACGAGGCAGGCCTGGCCTTCTATGACCGGGTATTCGACTGCTGCAAAAAGCACGGCATCGAGCCGCTGGTCACCATCAGCCACTACGAGCTGCCCTACACCCTGGTGGAAAAGTACAACGGATGGGAGAGCCGGGAGCTGGTCGGCTTCTTCATGAACTACTGCAAGGCCATCTTCGAGCGCTACCAGGACAAGGTGAAATACTGGCTGACCTTCAACGAGATCAACGCTGGCACCATGCCCTTCGGCGCGCTGGTTTCCACCGGCACCATCCAGGGGTACGAAGGCCCCATGACCAACCTGCCCGACAAGCCCCAGGAGCGCTATCAGGCACTGCACCATCAGTTTGTGGCCAGCGCCGCCGCGGTCAAGTATGCCCATGAGCACTATCCCCAGTTCAAGATGGGCAACATGATCTGCTTCATCACCAGCTATCCCTATACCTGCGACCCCGACGACATCCTGGCCTGCCAGAAGCAGATGCAGATGACCAACTGGTTCTGCTCCGACGTGCAGGTCCGGGGCGAGTATCCCTTCTACGCCAAGCGCTATTTTGAGGAGCACGGCATCCACATCAAGACCGAGCCCGGCGATGCCCAGCTGCTCAGGGAAGGCAAGGTGGACTTCTACACCTTCAGCTACTATATGTCCAACTGCGTCACCACCCACAAGGACGCCACCCAGACTGAGGGCAACATCTCGTCGGGCTTCAAGAATCCCTACCTGAAAGCCTCCGACTGGGGCTGGCAGATCGACCCCAAGGGCCTGCGCTATACCCTCAACGAGATTTACAGCCGCTACGGCATCCCCATGATGGTGGTGGAGAACGGCCTGGGTGCCAAGGATGTGCTGGAGGAGGACGGCACCGTCCACGACAGCTACCGCATCGACTACCTGCGCGCCCATATCCAGCAGATGGCCGAGGCGGTGAAGGACGGCGTGGACCTGATGGGCTACACCCCCTGGGGCTGCATCGACCTGGTCTCCGCCTCCACCGGCGAGATGGCCAAGCGCTACGGCTTTATCTATGTCAAGAAATACGACGACGGCACCGGCGATTACAGCCGCCTGCGCAAGGACAGCTTCTTCTGGTACAAAAAAGTCATCGAAACCAACGGTGAAACGCTGGACTAATTTTCCAATATGCGCTAATATATAAACCGAGTTAACAAATTTGGGAAATCAGGAGAGTGGAAGGAATGCAGCAGATTCTGTTTTTCGTCGTGAGTTTACTGGCTTCGGTTGCAGGTGCCATCTGCGGCATCGGCGGCGGTGTCATCATCAAGCCGGTGCTGGACATGGCCCATCTGGCCGATGTATCCACCATCAGCTTCCTTTCGGGATGCACGGTGCTGTCCATGAGCTGCTACTCGGTGGGCAAGTCCATGCTGGCCAAGGACAGCTCGGTGGACCTCAAGAGCGGCACCTATCTGGCGGTGGGCGCAGCCATCGGCGGTGTCTGCGGCCAGCAGCTCTTCGCCCTGGTGCGCAGCCTGTTTGAAAACCAGAATACCGTCGGTGCGGTGCAGGCCGCCTGCCTGTTCCTCATCACTCTCGGCACCCTGATCTACACCATCCGCAAGGCGAACATCCGCACCCTCAAGGTGGAGGGCCTTGTCCCCAGCGTGCTCATCGGCCTGGCCCTGGGCATCATGTCCAGCTTCCTGGGCATCGGCGGCGGCCCCATCAACCTGGTGGTCCTGGGCTACTTCTTCTCCATGCAGACCAAGACCGCGGCCCAGAACAGCCTCTACATCATCCTCTTCAGCCAGATCACCAACCTGCTCACCACCATCGTTGCGGGCAACGTTCCCGACTTCGAGATCCTGACCCTGGTGCTGATGGTCTGCGGCGGCATCGGCGGCGGCATGATCGGCCGCTTCTTCAGCCGCCGGATGGACAACCGGGCGGTGGACAAGCTGTTCATCGGCCTGATGGTGGTCATCATGGCCATCAGCGTCTGGAACACCTGCCGCTACTCCGGCATCGTGATGTGATCGCCCGGTAATCCCGGTATAGAATAGGAACAGAACGCCCCGGTATACGGCTTCAAACCGTGTACCGGGGCGTTTGTCTGTGCTGTGGAATTGTGGAATTCTCAGTCGCTGCGGGGACGCTGGGCCTTGGCGGTCATCTGCTCCACCCTCAGGCGGAGAATGGCAGTGTGGGCGACCCAGGTCTCGCTGAAGGGCAGCCCGCTGCCGCCGTAGTGCTCCATCAGGGCGGGCAGGGCCTCGGGGGCCTGGGCGGGGGACAGGCGCTCCAGCCTTCCCCGGCCGATGACGCTCTCATACTCCATGGTCCAGCCGCAGGCATCGGGGCCCGCGACCACCCTGTGGGAGCAGTCCATCTCAAAGGAGGCGCGGCAGTCCCGGGCGATCAGGTCATACTTGGTGCCCTCCGCCGCCCCGTGAAAGTAGAGGTACAAAACACCGTCCGCCTCCCGCATGCCGAAGTTGAGGGGAAGCAGATAGGGGTAGCCGTCGCTGCCGTTGAGGGCCAGGCGGCAGACGTCGCAGCGGCCCATGATGTCCAGCATTTCCTGCCGGTCGGTGATCTCACGGTCCTTTCTCCGCATGAAACTCATCCTTTCTGTGTGTCGTCCGCCCCGCAGCGGGGGAGGGTAAAGGTGAAGGTACTGCCGCGGCCGGGGGAGCTCTCTGCCGTGATGGTGCCGCCGTGGGCCTCCACGATCCACCGGACCATGGAAAGCCCCAGCCCGGCCCCCTTGCCGCTGTGGGAGGGATCCGCCTGCCAGAACCGCCGCCAGATCTTGTCCAGGTCCTCCGCCGCAATGCCGATGCCGTCGTCGGCCACCACGCCGGTGACGGTGTCTTCCCCGGCGGTGAGGGTCAGGGAGAGATGCCCGTTGTCCCGGCCGTACTTGACGCCGTTTTCCATCAGGTTCATGAGCATCCGCATGAGCAGCGTCTCGTCGCCGCAGACCTGAATGCCGGGGGCGATGTCCGCCGTCACCGTGATGCCCCGGGGGGCGGCCAGCTCCTGCTGTTCCTCCGCCACCGCCTCGGCCAGACTGCTCATGTCAAAGGGTTCTTTGTGGAGTACCTGCCGCCCGCTGTCCGCCCGGGCCAGCATGAGCAGCTGGGACAGCATGCCGGCCATCTTTTCCGCCTGCTTCTGGATGGAGCGCAGGGCGGCGCGGGTCTCGGCGGGGGAGCGGTCCTCCTCCAGGGCGTCCTCGCACTGGGAGAGGATGACCGCCGTGGGGGTGCGCAGCTCGTGGGAGGCATCCGAGACAAACTGTTTCTCGCTGTCAAAGGCGGCTTCCAGCCGGCCGAACATCCGGTTGAATTCGTCGGCCAGCACATGCACGTCGTCCTTGCCGGGGGCCAGGTCGATGCGCCGGGACAGGTCGTTGCCCCGGCCGATCTCCCGGGCGGTCTGGGTGATCTGCCGCACCGGCAAAAGGGCCCGGCGGGTCAGCCAGTAGCCGCCCACCGCTGCCAGCAGGATGTAGAAGGGAAACACAATCACCGCCAGCCGCAGCAGGGTGGTGATGGTGGAATCCACCTCATCCACCGCGGCCACGGTGCGCACCCAGACGCTGACGCCGTCGGTGGTGCGGCAGGCGTCGTAGACATACCATCTGCCGCCGGAGTCGGTGACTTCCCGCAGGGCGGAATCGGCAAAGACCACCGAGTTGTCGAACCGCCGGGGCACTGCCCCGTACAGCGGCAGGCCCTGGGCGTCGTATACCGAGAGATAGACGCCCTCCCGGAAGTATTCCAGGTCCTCGTCGATCTCGGCGGCGCCGCTCCGGATGCGAATATCTTCCCATGAGGCCTCGGCCATGTCGGTCATGCGGCCCTTGGTGGCGGCCAGCGCCGACTGCCCGCCCATATAAAATAGGAATACCAGGCCGGTGACGGCCAGGGCGGCCATCAGCACCGTGAACCACAGTGTCACCCGCAGCTGGATGGAAAACCGCTTCATGCTTCCTCCCGCAAAACATAGCCCGCGCCGCGCACCGTGTGGATCAGTTTAGGAGTATGGCCGTCGTCCAGCTTTTTGCGCAGGTAGCGGATGTAGACGTCCACCACATTGGAGGACCCTTCGTAGTCGTAGTTCCAGATATGGCGGCAGATCTTGTCCCGGGACAGAACAATGCCCTGGTTGCGGATGAGGTATTCCAGAATGTCAAACTCCCGGGCGGACAGGGCGATGGCCTCGCCGCCCCGCTGCACCGTCCGGGCGGAACAGTCCACCGCCAGATCTGCTACCGTGAACACGTCGCTGGTACTGCCGCTGCTGCGCCGCAGCATGACCCGTAGCCGTGCCAGCAGCTCGTCAAAGGCAAAGGGCTTGACCAGATAGTCGTCCGCCCCCGCGTCCAGTCCGGTGACCCGGTCCTCGATGCCGCCCCGGGCGGTCAGCAGCAACACGGGGGTGGCATTGTGTCCGGCACGCATCCGGCGCAGCACCTCCAGCCCGCTGATGCCGGGCAGCATGACATCCAGCACCACTGCGTCGTACTCGGCACCCCCGAGATAGTCCAGGGCGTCGGTGCCCGACAGGCAGGCATCCACACTGTAATGGGCCTGTTCCAGACGTTTTTTCAGCAGCCGGTTGAGTTCTGGCTCATCTTCCACGATCAGAATACGCAAACCACAATCTCCACCTTTCCCGGTCAGATTTGCCCCTGCGGGACAGATCCTGTTTATCATGGATTCTGCTTCCTATTTTGTCATAAAACCGGGGCGGGGACAAGGGGCAATTGATTTTGGCGGAGGCTGTCGTTTTCTGTTGACACACCAGGCTCATCATGTTAGAATATATAAAATCTGTGCCGCAGCAGGCAAACTGCGCACAAACAAGCGAAAGGAGCGTCGCCGTCCATGCTGTGTGTTTCCCGTTTCCGCTATCCCAGCGGTGAAAAGAATGGTATGGCGGCGCTGTTTGGTTTCGCCGTGGTCTTGTTTTGACTTTTCCTTTCGGGGAAAAGTTTTTTTTTGCCCAAACGCCGTCCAAGCGGCCGAAAAAACGGAGGTAACACGGATGATCGTCAAGCATGCCAAGGATGTGAACGGAACCAACTGTGACGTGTGGATCCGCGATGGCAAGATCCGCGCATTCGGCGTGGACCTGCCCGTCCCGGAAGGGGAGCGGGTGATCGAGGCCAAGGGCCTGATCCTGATGCCCGCCTTCATCGACACCCACTGCCACTGGCGCACGCCGGGCTTTGAGTACAAGGAGGACATCGCCACCGGCAGCGCGGCTGCCGCGGCAGGCGGGTATACCTTCGTCAACCTGATGCCCAACACCAAGCCGGTGTGCTCCTCGGCCGAGATCGCCCATGAGGTCATGGCCAAGGCAAAGGAGGTCGGCCTGTGCGACTGCAACCAGACCGTCTCCATCACCAAGAACTTTGACGGCAAGACGCTGGACCATCTGCTGGAACTGCCTGACGATCTGCGCTGCATCTCGGAGGACGGCAACGGCGTCATGGATAATGCCGTCATGGCAAGGGCTTTCGCCATCGCCACCGACCGGAGCCTCATCGTCATGTCCCACGCCGAGGACCGGGAGATCAGCCCCTGGGACTACCGCCTGGCCGAGAACATCGAGACGGTGCGCAACTGCCACCTGGCCGAGTACTACGGCACCCGCCTGCACATGTGCCATGTCTCCACCAAGGAGGCCATCCGCGCCATCCGTCAGGCCCAGTACAGCGGCGCCCGGGTGACCTGCGAGGTCACACCCCATCACCTGTGGTTTGACGACAGCCGCCTGCAGTACAAGGTCAACCCGCCCATCCGCAAGGCCGACGACGTGGAGGCCCTGGTGGAAGGTATCCGCAACGGCACGGTGAGCTGCATCGGCACCGACCACGCCCCCCACACTGCGGAGGACAAGGCCAGGGGTGCCGCGGGCATGGTAGGGCTGGAGACCGCCTTTGCCGTCTGCTACACCAAGCTCTGCCGGGAATGCGGCCTGCCGCTGGAACACCTGAGCGCCCTTATGAGCGCAGGCCCCGCCGGCGTACTGGGCCTGTCCACCAAGGGCCTGCTGGCCCCCGGCTTTGACGCCGACCTGGTGCTGGTGGACATCGACCATATGTTTACGGTGCATGCCGACGAGCTGCACTCCAAGAGCAAGAACTGCCCCTACGACGGCCAGAGCTTCTACGGCAAGGTCATGCTGACCCTGAAAGCCGGCAAGGAGACCTACCGCAGCGCCGACTTCAAGGGCTGAGATAGACAAAGGGATACACAGGAGAACAAAAGGAGCTGGAAAACAATGACCAACATGGACAAACTGTACGACAGCGTTGCAAAGAACGGCCCCGTCTGCGTCGGGCTGGACACCGAGATTTCCTACCTGCCCGAGACCGACACGGCGCTCACCGCAGGGGAGAACATCGTGGCCTTCAACCGCCGCCTGATCGACGCCACCAAGGGTGTGGCGGGCTGCTACAAGGTGCAGATCGCCTACTATGAGTCCCTGGGCATGGACGGCATGCTGGCCTACCAGCAGACCCTCAAGATGGCCCGCGCCACCGGCCTGCCGGTCATTGCCGACATCAAGCGCGGCGACATTGCCAAGACCGCCGAGATGTATGCCAAGGCCCACTTCACCGGTGACTTCGAGGCCGACATCGTCACCCTGGCCCCCTACATGGGCCTCGACTCCATCGTGCCCTACCTGCCCTACTGCAAGGACCAGGGCAAGGGCGTGTTTGTGCTCTGCCGCACCTCCAACCCCGGCCGCATGGATTTTGAGTATCAGACCCTGGCCGACGGCCGCACCGTCTACACCATGGTGGGCGACGCCCTGACCAAGCTGGGCGCCGACTACATGGGCGAGCGGGGCTACTCTTCGGTGGGCCTGGTCATCGGCGGCACCACCGGCGAGGAAGCCTCCGAGATCCGCGCCCGCTACCAGGACACCTTCTTCCTGATCCCCGGCTACGGCGCCCAGGGCGGCAAGGCCAGCGATATCGCCCTCTACATGAAGCAGGGCAACGGCGGCGTGGTCAACTCCAGCCGCGGCATCCTGCTGGCCTGGAAGAAGCAGCCCGGCGTCGCCTTCGACGAGGCCGCCTACAACGAGTGCGTGCGTATGAGGGAGGATATCCAGAGTGAGTGCAACAAGCTGTAATGTCCGGGTGCTGCGCCAGAGTGCGCCTGCGCCCGATATCCGCCGCCTGACGGTGGCTCTGCCCAAGGAGGGCCCCATGCCCAAGGCGGGGCAGTTCTATATGCTCCGTGCCTGGGCCGCCGACGAGAGCCCGGTGCTCTCCCGGCCCATCAGCGTCCACGACGCGGATGCCCAGGAAGGCACCCTGACCTTCCTCTATCAGATCAAGGGGGAGGGCACCCAGAAGCTGGCCCGCCTGGCCTGGGGCCAGAGCCTGACCCTCACCGGTCCCTGCGGCAACGGCTTTGATGTGGCGGGCGCCGCCGCGGCAGGCCGTGTGGCCGTGGTGGGCGGCGGCATCGGCACCGCGCCCCTGCTGCTGCTCTGCAAGGAACTGGCCGCTGCCGGCTGCAAGCCCGACCTGATGGTGGGCTTCCGGGATCAGCCCTACGGCATGGAGGCGTTCCAGCCCTACTGCGGCAGCATCGGCATTGCCACCGACAGCGGTGCGGCGGGCCATCACGGCCTCGTCACCGACCTGCTGGACCCCAAACAGTACGATCTGGTGCTGACCTGCGGCCCCACCGTCATGATGCGGGGTGTGGCAAAGCTCTGCGCGGCTGCGGGCACCCCCTGCAAGGCCAGCCTGGAAAACAAGATGGCCTGCGGTCTGGGCGCCTGCCTGGGCTGCACCTGCCACACCAAGGTGGGCCCCAAGACCGTCTGCAAGGACGGGCCTGTATTTGATGCCGGGGAGGTGTTCGAGCTGTGAGTGACCTGCATGTGAATTTTCTGGGCAAGACGCTGGCCGGCCCCGTGGTGGCGGCCTCCGGCACCTTCGGTTTCGGCGAGGAGTACGCTGCCATTGAGGACCTGCGCCTGCTGGGCGGCATCTCGGGCAAGGGCCTGACCCTCAACGGTCAGCCCGGCAACCGGGGCGAGCGCCTGCACGAGACCCCCTCCGGCCTGATGAACTCCATCGGACTGCAGAACCCCGGTGTAGATCACTTCATCCAGCACGAGCTGCCGGTGATGAAGAGCCTGGGCACCAGCGCCTGGGCAAATCTGGGCGGCCACAGCGTGGAGGAATACTGCGAGGGCGCCGAGCGTCTGTCCGCCACCGATGTGGATTTCATTGAGCTGAACATCAGCTGCCCCAACGTCAAGCAGGGCGGCCTGGCCTATGGCGTCCACTGCGCCGACGCCTCCGCCGTTGTCTCGGCGGTACACGCCCACTGCACCAAGCCCCTCATCGTCAAGCTCAGCCCCCAGGCCGAGAGCATCCCCGACATGTGCAAGGCGGTGGAAGCCGCCGGTGCGGATGCCATCAGCCTGTGCAACACCTTCCAGGCCTGTGCCATCGACCTGGAAAAGCGCCGCCCCGTCTTTGACAACATCTTTGCGGGCCTGTCCGGCCCGGCGGTGCGCCCCATCGCCCTGCGGATGGTCTGGCAGGCGGTGGGTGCGGTGAACATCCCCGTGGTGGGCCTGGGCGGCATCCTCACCGGTGCCGATGCCCTGGAGTTCATCATGGCGGGCGCCACCCTGGTACAGGTGGGCACCGCAAACTTCATGGACCCCGGCGCCTGCGTGCGCATCACCCAGGAGATCGGCCTGTGGATGGACACCCACGGCGTCAGGACGCTGGACGAGATCCGCGGCTGCGCCCGTGTGTGATGCATAAAAAACGGTATATGCCGTATAAATCATGAATATTTCCCGAATAACTTGCAAGGATATGCGGGTTATGCTAAGATAAAACGAAGAATGGAACAGCGGTACGGAGGAAAACAAAATGGCGAGAGATAACAAAGAAATTCTGAAAGAGTGCGAAGCGTTTCTGGAAGGTCACTTCCTTCTGTCCAGCGGCCGTCATTCCGGCGCCTACTGCCAGATGGCCTTTCTGCAGCAGTATCCCGACAAGTGTGCCGAGGTCATGGCCTCTGTGGCGGAAAAGCTGAAGGACACCGATGTGGACGTCATCGTGGGCCCTGCCATGGGCGGCATCGTCTATGCCTACGAGCTGGGCCGTCAGCTGGGCAAGCGCGCCATCTTCACCGAGCGTGTGGACAACGTCATGACCCTCAAACGCTTTGCCATCCATCCGGGTGAAAAGTGCATCATCGCCGAGGACGTGGTCACCACCGGCATCTCCAGCCTGGAGACCAAGCGGGTCATTGAGGAGGCAGGCGGCACCTGCCTGGGCATCGTCTGCGTCGTCGACCGCACCCGCGCCGAGGCGCCCTCTCCCATTCCCATCCTGGCCAGCGCCCTCAAGCTGGACCTGCCCAACTACCTGCCGGAGGAATGCCCCATCTGCAAGGAGGGCAAGCTCCCGCTGGTCCACCTGGGCAGCCGCAAGATGAAGGAGCAGGCCAAGCAGACGCTGTAAGGTCTGCGGCCAACACAGAGGGAATCCGAATACTCCCGGTATTTTGGAAGGAAAGGTAACATGAACGCATATCTTGTTTTGGCAAACGGGATGGTCTTTGCCGGCAAAAGCATCGGCTGCCCCGGTACCACGGTGGGTGAGGTCGTGTTCGCCACCGGCATGGTCGGCTTTGAGGAGACGCTCACCGACCCCAGCTACTACGGCCAGATCATTACCCAGACCTATCCGCTGATCGGCAACTACGGCATGAACAGCGAGGATAAGGAGAGCGACCGCATCTGGGCCAAGGGCTACATCGTGCGGGAGGCCTGCACCACCCCCAGCAATTTCCGCAGCGAGATGACGCTGGACGAGTTCCTGCAGAAAAACGGAATCATCGGCATTGAGGGCATCGACACCCGCCACCTGACCCGCACCCTGCGGGAAAGCGGCGTCATGAACGGTGCCATCACCACCGAGTTTGACCCCGCTGCCGACCCCGAAAAGCTGGCGGCTCTCATGGCTGAGATCAAGCCCTACGCCGTGACCCAGGCGGTGGCCACCGTCACCTGCAAGGCGCCCGAGACCTTTGAGCCCACCGCCGGCGTGGCGGAAGGGGAGCAGCCCCTGCATGTGGCGCTGCTGGACCTGGGCTGCAAAAAGAACATTGTGCGCTGCCTGTGCAAGCGGGGCTGCCGCGTGACGGTGCTGCCCGGCACGGCCACCGCAGCCGATCTGGCCGCCCTGAACGCCGACGGCCTCATGCTCTCCAACGGCCCCGGCGACCCTGCCGAGAATGTGGAGATCATCAAAAACATCGGCGAGATGCTGGACACCGGCATTCCGGCCTTCGGCATCTGCCTGGGCCACCAGCTCACCGCCCTGGCGGCGGGCGCCCAGACCTGTAAGCTGAAGTACGGTCACCGCGGGGCCAACCAGCCCGTCACCGAGTTCGAGACCGGCCGCACCTATATCACCAGCCAGAACCATGGCTATGCCGTCATGGGCGAGACGCTGCCCGCCGAGGTGGGTACCGTCAGCCACGTCAACGCCAATGACAAGACCTGCGAGGGCGTTGTCTACACCAAGTGGAACTGCTTTACCGTGCAGTTCCACCCCGAGGCCAACGGCGGCCCCAAAGATACCGAATTCCTGTTCGACCGGTTTGTCGGGCGGATGAAACAAGCGAAAGGAGACCAGTGAAATGCCGAAGGATCCCAGCATTAAAAAGGTTCTGGTCATTGGCTCCGGCCCCATCATCATCGGCCAGGCGGCCGAGTTCGACTATTCCGGCACCCAGGCCTGCCGCGCTCTCAAGAGCGAGGGCATCGAGACGGTGCTGGTCAACTCCAACCCTGCCACCATCATGACCGACCCCGACATCGCCGACCATGTCTATATTGAACCCCTGACCGCAGCGGTCATTGAAAAGGTCATCGAGAAGGAAAAGCCCGACGCCATCCTGCCCAACCTGGGCGGCCAGATGGGCCTGAACCTCTCGATGGAGCTGGCCCGCTCCGGTTTTCTGGGCCGCAGCGGCGTGCGCCTGCTGGCCTGCCGCACCGACACCATCGACCGCGCC
>CALXHO010000016.1 GCA_944388125.1 uncultured Gemmiger sp.
TGTCATCTCCAACAAGGAGATCATCATGATGGCAAAGGAATACAGCGCCAAGGGTCTGATCTGGCCGCTGTTTTCCACGGCATTGTTCTTCCTGGTTTTTGTCGGCGTGCTGACGATTGTGTTTGGGGCGCTGGAAAAGAAACTGGATTACTTTAAGTAAGGAGGCAGGGACATGGCTTTGCTGGAAGCTACCGGCATCGGTAAAAACTTTGGCAGCACACGTGTGCTCAAAAACATTTCTCTGTCGCTGGAAAAGGGAGAGGCGCTCGCCATCATCGGGTCCTCCGGTTCGGGCAAAACGACGCTTCTGCGCTGTCTGAATTTCCTTGAGACGCCGGACACCGGCCGGATTGTGGTGGATGGAAAGACGCTGTGGGATGCCGATGACCCCCAGACCCACAAGGAGAGCGAAAAGCGCAAAAAGCGGCTGCATTTCGGCCTGGTATTTCAGAACTTCAACCTGTTTCCCCAGTACACCGCACTGCAAAATGTAATGCTGGCAGGTGAACTGCTGGCCAAGGAACGGCCGGACTACAAGGCTCACCGCCGGCAGATTCACAATGAACTGGAGCTCAAGGCACGCCGCCTGCTGGAACAGATGGGACTGAGCGATCGCGCCGGACATTATCCCCATCAGCTTTCGGGTGGACAGCAGCAGCGCGTTGCCATTGCCCGGGCCCTGGCCCTGGAGCCGGATATTCTCTGCTTTGATGAGCCTACCAGCGCCCTGGACCCGGAACTGACCGGAGAGGTGCTGCGCGTGCTGCGGGAACTCGCTGCCAACAAGACCACCATGATCATTGTTACCCATGAGATGGCCTTTGCCCGCGATGTGGCGGACCGGATCCTGTTCATGGACGGCGGCGTGGTGGTGGAGGAGGGGCCTGCCCATCAGGTCATTGACCACCCCAAGGAGGAGCGCACCCGCCGTTTTCTGGCTCGCTACAATACCTGAACCCCACAAAAAATATTGGATTTCCAAGGACGGAGACGCTGCGCCAGGCAGAGCCTCCGCCCTTTCTGTTTTCGACGGCGCACCTGCCAAAATCCTCCTGCATAGCATGGATAGAGTGCCCCTTTGGGGAAAGGAGGGATGCCGGATGCGCAGAGCAACTTCCATAAAACCACATCTGAAAGTGCGTCTGCGGTTGCTGGGCGTAGTTTTGCTGGTGGTGCTGGTTTGGTATGGGGCGGCGGCACTGGATGCAAAGATTCAGCCTGCCCTGCAGGAACTGGCTGAATATGAGAGCCGGGCGGTGACGGTGGAGGTGATGAACGCTGCCATAGCACAGGAAATGGAAACGAACCCCCAGCGCTATGAGGAACTGTATTCCATCCGCTATGCCCAGGATGGCAGCATCTCCACGGTGGAAAGCAATTCATTGGCGCTCAATCAGGCAAGGCTGTACCTGGTTGAGGCGGTGACACAGGCGCTGCGTGAACTGCCCGAAACCGAGCTGCAAATCCCTTGGGGAAGCCTGCTGGACAGCGCCCTTCTCAATGACCGCGGCTCCAGCTGGAGTTTACGCATTCAGCCCCGGGGATATGTGGAGGGAAACATACAGGAAACCGTCCGTGAAATTGAGATCAACAAGGCGGAATACTGCATTGATCTCGAACTGAGCACATCGATCAACATGATTCTGGACGGTGAAAACCATCTTTTGAATGTAGAAAATACCGTTCCGGTGGCGCACATCCTGCTGGATGGTGACACTCCATCATATTATTCTCAGGGGGATGCCTGAGAATCAATTGCCGGGTGCAAAAAGAAAGACAGGTATGGTATAATACCAAAGAATACCCTTACGGGCAAAACGGGATAGGGAGGAACTCTCATGGAACTGCAACAGGCCAAAAAGCGCGCCGAAGAACTGCGCAAGGTCATTGAGTATAACAACCACCTGTACTATGATCAGGATGCACCAGAACTGGAGGATTTCGAATATGACGCATTGAACCGGGAACTGAAGGCTTTGGAGGCACGGTACCCCGAGCTGGTCGTTCCCACTTCACCCACACAGCATGTGGGCGGTACGGCCAGCAGCAAGTTCAGCAAGGTGACCCATGCGGTCAAGATGGAAAGCCTGCAGGATGCCTTCTCTTTTGACGAGCTGCGGGACTTTGATACCCGTGTCCGGGAGGCAGGGATCGAGCCGGAGTATGTGGTGGAGGCCAAGATCGACGGACTCTCGGTCAGTCTGGAATACCAGAACGGGATCCTGGTCCGCGGCTCTACCCGCGGCGACGGCGTGGTGGGTGAGGATGTGACCGAGAACATCCATGCCATTGCCGATATTCCTTCCCAGCTGCCGGATGCACCGGAGTTTCTGGAAGTGCGCGGTGAGGTCTATATGCCCCGGGAAGCCTTCCTCAAATTGAAAGAGGAACAGGAACTGCAGGATAAAACGCCGTTCAAGAATCCTCGCAACGCGGCAGCCGGTTCCCTGCGCCAGAAGGATGCCAGGATCACGGCTTCCCGCGGCCTGTCTATCTTTGTATTCAACATGCAGCAGGTGCAGGGCAAGGTCTTCAAGACCCACAGCGAGACGCTTGACTATCTGAAAAAGCTCGGGTTCCCGGTCTCGCCCCGCTATAATGTTTATCACAATATTGAGGATGCGATCGAGGAGGTCAAGGCCATCGGAGAGGCCCGCGGCTCGCTGAGCTTTGATATTGACGGGGCGGTCATCAAGGTCAATGATCTGTCGGCCCGGGGCTTGCTGGGCAGCACCAACAAATTCCCGCGCTGGGCTATTGCGTTCAAGTATCCTCCCGAGGTCAAGGAAACAGTGGTCCGGGACATTGAGGTCACGGTGGGGCGCACCGGTGTTCTGACCCCCACTGCGGTATTTGACCCTATCTTCCTGGCAGGCACCAGCGTGGCCCGGGCCAGTCTGCACAATGGAGACATCATTGCCTCGCTGGATGTGCGTATCGGTGATACGGTGCAGGTGCGCAAGGCAGGAGACATCATCCCCGAGGTGATCGGCGTGGTCAGACATGGAGAAAACACCGTGCCGTACAGTATGCCCGCTGTCTGTCCGTCCTGCGGTGCGCCGGTGGTGCATCTGCAGGACGAGAGTGCCCTGCGCTGTGTCAACCCCGAATGCCCGGCCCAGGTGTTGCGCAACCTGATTCATTTTGCCTCCCGGGATGCCATGGCTATTGACGGCCTGGGAGAGGCAGTGGCCGCGCAGCTCACCGACAAGGGCTTTGTGCATACCGTGGCGGATATTTATGACCTGACCATGGAGCAGCTGCTGACACTGGACAAATTCAAGGAGAAGAGCGCGACCAATCTCCGCACGGCGATTGACCGCTCCAAGGGTAACAATCTGGATAAGCTGGTGTTTGGTCTTAGCATCCGCAACATCGGAGACAAGGCCGCCGCCCTGCTGGCCGAACGCTTCGGCAGCATGGATGCCATCCGTCAGGCGACCCAGGAGCAGATCGCTGAGATTGACGGATTCGGAGGAGTGATGGCCCAGAGTGTGGCCGAGTTCTTTGCCAAGGAAGGCACTGCCGACCTGATCGGGCGGCTGACCGAAGCCGGGGTCAATATGACCTGGCACGGCGAACCCCGGGGCACAGCCTTGGAGGGCAAGACCATCGTGGTGACAGGCACCCTCAGCCGGCTGTCCCGCCAGGAAGCGGAAGCACTCATCAAGCAAAACGGCGGCAAGGCGAGCGGGTCGGTCTCGAAAAAGACCAGTTATGTGCTGGCGGGGGAGGCCGCGGGCTCCAAGCTGACCAAAGCCCAGGCACTGGGAGTTCCCGTTATCTCGGAGGAAGAATTTTTTGCCATGCTGGGGCAGTAAAGCTTGCCGGATTCGACAAAAAGCCGTATAATGATGTATCATATTCGCCGGTGAGAAAGATTCTTGTCAGGCGGATCAATGAGGGGGAAGAAAAATTATGTCGAAGAAAAAGCCGTTCATCACATTGGAACAGGCGCAGGACATCATTGCGGATGTGCCCACGCCCTTTCATCTTTACGACGAGAAGGGCATCCGGGAAAATGCCCGCCTGGTCAACAAGGCCTTTGCCTGGAACAAGGGCTTCAAGGAATACTTTGCTGTGAAAGCAACGCCCAACCCCTATCTGCTGCAGATTCTGCAGGAGGAAGGCTGCGGTGTGGACTGCTCCAGCTATACCGAACTGCTGCTGTCAGAAGCGTGTGGGTTCCATGGCAGCGATATCATGTTTTCCTCCAACGATACCCCGGTGGAGGACATGAAAAAGGCCTATGATCTGGATGCCTACATCAATCTGGATGACCTGACCCATGTGGATTTTCTGCAGCGTGTGGCCGGAATCCCCAAGACGGTGTTCTGCCGCTACAATCCCGGCGGAACCTTTGATCTGGGCAACGGCATTATGGATAACCCCGGTGATGCCAAGTACGGCATGACCGAGAACCAGATGGCGGAGGCCTACACCCGGCTGATGGCTATGGGCGCCGAGAACTTCGGCATCCATGCTTTCCTGGCCAGCAATACCGTCACCGATGAGTATTATCCCGAGCTGGCGGGCATTCTGTTTGAGCTGGCCGTCCGTCTGCACAAGCGCACCGGCGCAAATATCCGTTATATCAATCTGTCGGGCGGCGTGGGCATTGCCTATCGCCCCGACCAGCGCGACAACGACATCATGGCCATCGGCGAGGGCGTGCGCAAAAAGTTTGAGGAGATTCTTGTCCCGGCGGGCATGGGCGATGTGGCCATTTTCACTGAGATGGGCCGTTTCATGCTGGCACCTTACGGCTGCCTGGTCACTGAGGCCATCCATGAAAAGCACATCTACAAGGAATACATCGGCGTGGATGCCTGCGCAGCCAACCTGATGCGCCCGGCCATGTACGGCAGCTACCATCACATCACCGTGCTGGGTAAGGAGGACGCTCCCTGCGACCACAAGTACGATGTCACCGGCGGTTTGTGTGAGAACAACGACAAGTTTGCCATTGACCGCATGCTGCCCAAGATCGATAAGGGCGACATTCTGGTCATTCACGATACCGGCGCCCACGGCTTCTCCATGGGCTATAACTATAACGGCAAACTCCGCAGCGCCGAGGTTCTTCTCTGCGAGGACGGCAGCCACAAACTCATCCGCCGTGCGGAAACCCCTGCGGATTACTTTGCAACGCTGGATATCACTCCTTTTTATAAAAAACTCAAGCTGTAAGGCAAAAAATCCTTGCAAAAGTGTCTGCATTGTGATATTATATTTTAGCGTTAGCGCCGCCGGCACCACCGGCGGGATAATGACAGATCATTAAACAGGCGGTCCTCTGCCGAAGTTTTCGGGTATGAACGTCGCAAAAAATGGAGGAACATTCATGGACGCATTCAAGACTCTTACCGAGGGCATGATCAAAGAGAATCAGCCGAAGTTCGAAATCGGTGACACGGTTCGTGTTTCCGTCCGCATCAAGGAAGGCGACAAGGAGCGTATCCAGGCTTTTGAGGGCACCGTCATTGCCAAGAAGCATGGCGGCATTGCGGAAACCTTTACCGTTCGCCGTACTTCTTACGGTGTCGGTGTGGAGCGTGTGTTCCCCGTCAACAGCCCGTTCGTCGAGAAGGTCGAGGTCGTTCGCCGCGGCAAGGTCCGTCGTGCGAAGCTCTTCTACCTGCGTGAGCGCACCGGCAAGGCTGCCAAGGTTAAGGCTCGTATCTGACGACAAGAAGAAGGGGAGGACGCCAGTTCGTTCTCCCTTTTTCTTATTTTATCAAGATGAAAAAACGTGCGGGGGAGGGAACTGTCATGGAACGTGTCAAGGGCAACCGTGGCCTGCTGGAATGGGTGGATTCCATTGTCTTTGCCATTGCCATTCTGGCGCTGGTGTTTACCTTCGGTGTACGCGTTGTGCAGGTGGACGGCTCTTCCATGAATCCGGGACTTGTGGACGGAGAACGCCTGCTCCTGTCCAGCCTTCCCTATGAGCCGGAATACGGCGACGTGGTGGTCATCGACAGCTACACCGACTACGGCAAACTGCTGATCAAGCGTGTGATCGGCAAAGGCGGCGATGTCATCGACATTGATTTTGAGCAGGGAATCGTCTACCGCAATGGCGAAGCGCTTGACGAGCCCTATACGGCGGACAAAACCTACCTGTCGGAGGGCGTCTCCTTCCCGCTGACTGTGCCGGAAGGTATGCTCTTCATCATGGGGGACAACCGCAACGATTCCAAGGACAGCCGTTCCCCGGAGATCGGCTGCGTGTCGGAAGGCGACGTACTTGGCCAGGCGGTTGTACGCCTGACGCCCTTTGACAAGTTTGGACTGATTTCGTGACAGGGCAAAAGGTGCTGGGCCCCGCTCAGTGCCCAGAGAGAGGAGAAAACGCAATGGACGATATGTCGGGAGTCAACCGCCGGGTAATCCAGTGGTTCCCGGGCCACATGACGAAAACGCTGCGCATGATGGAAAAAGAGATCCGCAACGTCGACTGCGTCCTGCAGATTCTTGACGCGCGTATCCCGCTTTCCAGCCTGAACCCGGAGATCGAGCGCATCACTGGCGGCAAGCCCCATCTGTATGTGCTCAACAAGGCCGATCTGGCCGATCCGGAGATCACCAAACAGTGGCTGACCTATTTCAAGGCGGCGGACGCCGGATGCATTGCCATGGATGCCCGCCAGAAAAAATCGGCAAACACCGTCAAAAAGCCGATTCTGGCTGAACTGTCGGCTCTTCTGGAACGGCGCCGCAATCGCGGCATGGCAGGTGCGCGGACCCGTGTGATGGTGGTGGGAATCCCCAACGTGGGCAAATCCACCTTCATCAATTCTTTTGCCGGCGAGGCCCGTGCCAAGGCGGCCAACAAGCCGGGCGTGACCCGCGGCAAGCAGTGGATCACAGTGGATGACTTTGATCTGCTGGACATGCCGGGCGTCCTCTGGAAAAAGTTCGACACCCTGGAGACCGCCACAAACCTGGCATTCATTGGCTCTATCCGGGACGATATTCTGGATATTGAGGAACTTGCCTGCGGTCTTTTGAGCAGTGTGCGCAGCATCTATCCCCAGCGTCTGCTGGAGCGTTATAAACTGGACGAAGCTGCTCTGGAACTGCAGCCGTACGATTTGCTGCTGGCTATCGGTGCCAAGCGTGGTATGCTGGTTTCGGGGGGCGAGGTGGACTCCGAGCGCGCTGCCCGCATGCTGGTAGGGGAGTTCCGCGCCAGCAAGTGGGGGCGTATCTCGCTGGAACGCCCGCCCCGTAATGTACAGGAGGAGGACGAGGATGGCTTCGAGGAAGACTGACAGCACCGCCCTCTATGCGTTTGATGAGGAACTCCGTACCCGCCACGGCACGCTCTGCGGCGTGGACGAGGCAGGCCGAGGCCCTCTTTGCGGGCCGGTCTGCTGTGCGGCGGTGATCCTGGATCCGGCCCATCCAGTAGAGGGGGTCAACGACTCCAAAAAGCTCAGCGCCAAGCGCCGGGAAGAGCTCTACGAGGAGATCACCCAAAAGGCATTGGCTTGGAAAGTCATCTTTGTCCCGTCGGAGGAGATCGATGAAAAGAACATCCTCTGGGCGACCATGGACGGCATGGCTCAGGCTGTGGCCGCACTGGAACCGGCACCCGACTACGTGATCGTGGACGGCAACCGGTATCCGCCGGCGGTGTCCCAGCCGGGGGAGACGGTGGTCAAGGGGGACGCCAACAGCGCCTCCATTGCGGCAGCGTCCATTCTGGCCAAGGTGAGCCGTGACCGCTATATGCTGGAGCTGGACCGGCAGTATCCTCAGTACCAGCTGGCCAAGCACAAGGGGTATCCCACCAAACTGCACTATGAGCTGATTGCACAGTACGGCATCCAGCCGTTCTATCGTCGCAGCTTTCTCAAAAAACAGGGGTACTGGCATTGAACCGCCCGCTGGGCCAGATCGGTGAGGCGGTTGCAGCCAAGTATTATATTCAAAAAGGATATCTGCTCCTCAACCACAATTACCGCACGCGGATGGGAGAGCTGGATCTGATTTTGTTCAAGGATGACACCGTGGTGTTTGCGGAGGTCAAGACCCGCAGCCGCCCCGGGCAAATCCTTCCCGCCGAAGCCGTAGGTCCTGCCAAACAGCACAGGCTCATCGCGGCAGCGGCCTATTATCTTCAGCACAGCCCCTACAGGGATTGCCGTACCCGCTTTGACGTGGTGGAGGTGATCCCCAAAGACGGGGCCTGGCAGATACATTGTATTCCCGACGCATTTTCCTGTTGACCGAAATGGCAGTAAAAAATACAGATGGAGGGTGTTCAGGCATGGAATATCAAAGCACACGCGGTAAAGCAAGCAGCGTCTCGGCGTCCGAGGCAATCGTCCGGGGACTTGCACCGGACGGCGGTTTGTATGTGCCAAAGTCTTTTCCGCAGGCAGATCTGCAAGCTTGGAAGGATCTTTCTTACCCGCAGCTGGCGGAAAAAGTTGTCGGTTCTTTCCTGACCGACTATGATCCGGCATTTCTGTCCCAGGCGGCCGAAAGCACCTATGGGACTGCCTTTGCGGGCAAGGCCGGTCATGTGGAAAAGGTCCACGACGGACTTTACTCGCTGGAGCTGTGGCACGGTCCCACCTGTGCCTTCAAGGACTATGCCCTTCAGCTGATGCCCAAGCTGCTATTGCAAGGCAAGAAAAACCTTGGCCGTACCGAGACGACCCGCATTCTGGTGGCGACCTCGGGAGATACCGGCAAGGCTGCCCTGGCGGGGTATGCAGGGCTGGAAGGCATTGAAATCTCGGTATTTTATCCCAACGCCGGTACCAGTGAGATCCAACGCCTGCAGATGGCTACCCAGCAGGGCGATAATGTCCATGTCTATGCTGTGGACGGCAACTTTGATGATGCCCAGACCGGTGTCAAAAAAGTTTTTGCCGATGCCGAAGTGGCAGCACAACTGGAAAAGAGGGGCATCCGCCTGTCCAGCGCCAACTCCATCAACTGGGGACGCCTGGTGCCGCAGATCGTCTACTACTTCTATACTTATTTCCGTCTTGCCGCCGACGGCGCCGTGGCGTGGGGGGATCCGGTGGACTTCTGCGTTCCCACCGGCAATTTCGGTGACATCCTTGCCGGATATTATGCCAAGCGGATGGGACTGCCGGTGGGACGTCTGATCTGTGCATCCAATGAGAACAACGTCCTGACCGACTTTATCCGTACCGGCACCTATGATGCCCGCCGCGACTTCCACAAGACAGCGTCCCCTTCCATGGATATCCTGATCTCCAGCAATCTGGAACGTCTGTTGTACCATGTATCCGGCAGCACCGAAAAAGTCGCAGGCTGGATGAAGGACCTGGCGGCCCAGGGGCATTATACCGTGGATGCTGCGACGCTGGCTGCCATTCAGGAAAGCTTTGCCTGCGGCTGCGCCGATGATGCACAGGGAGCCGGGGAAATCCGCGAACGCTTTGAGCAGGACGGCTACCTGTGTGACACGCACACCGCAGTGGCGTTCCGCGTGGCGGAGGAGTGCCGCAGCGCCGCCCCCATGGTGGTGCTGTCCACCGCCAGCCCGTTCAAGTTCCCGCGGGATGTGCTGGAAGCTTTGGGTGTTGATGCTCCGGCGAGCGACTTTGAGGCCATGCAGACGCTGACCGAAAAAACCGGCTGCGCTGCACCTGTTGCTCTGAGTAGCCTGCGCACACTGCCTGTTCGCTTTACCGAAGTCATTGCCCCGGCTGCCATCCGGGACGCGGCGCTGCGCTGAGGAGCCTGCGAAGCAGATTGCAAAAGCAAAACGGCGGACCAGGGATGGTGTGCCGGAACAAGAAAGTACAGGCTTCTCAAGTGGAGCCTCTGCAGGGCGGTCCGTGAAAGACATTGCCTGCGACGGTGTTTTCTTGTATGGCACACCCCTGTGGTCCGCCGTTTCGTTGGAGTCCGAGAGCTGTGAGAAACGCTCAGCACTCCGCGTCAGGAAAATCTGTGTCAGACTTCGGAGAACGTCTCACACATGGTCTCGCCGGATTCGGCGCTGCGGTTCTTGACATGGATCTCTTTGGCAGTGCAGCAGCAGGAACCGTTGTTGTAGACGCAGTTCTCCACGTCGCAGCAGATGCCGTTGATGACATTGTTATCGTGATTCATGGCCTGTCGACCTCCTTTCGCCACTTAGTATGGCACGGAGCGCGGCAGGCTATACGGGAGGGATACATGGCAATTTTTGCAATCGGGGATTTGCACCTTTCGCTGGGGGCCGACAAACCTATGGATGTATTTCCGGGGTGGCAGGGGTATCTGCCCAAGCTGGAAGCCAACTGGCGCAAGCTCATTGCCCCGGAGGACACCGTCGTCCTGGTAGGGGATACCAGCTGGGCGATGCATCTGAAAGATACCAAAGCGGATTTTGCCTTTCTGGAAACCCTTCCGGGCCAGAAATGGCTTTTGAAAGGAAATCATGACTATTGGTGGACTACCCGCAAAAAGATGGAGTCGTTTTTGGCGGAAAACGGTTTTGCTTCGCTGCATATCCTGCATAACAATGCCTGCATTGTGGATGGGGTGGCGCTGTGCGGCACCCGTGGATGGCCCTTTGACGATACCGCCGCTCAGGATGCCAAGGTCATGGCCAGAGAGGCGGGACGGCTGAAAATGTCTCTGGAAGCGGCGGGGGAACTGCCCAAGCTTGCGTTTCTCCACTATCCGCCGGTGTACCCGGGGGCCTGCGCCCAGGAGATCGTGGATGTGCTGCATACTTACGGTGTGACGCAGTGCTGGTACGGTCATCTGCATGGCAAAGCCCTGCGCTATGCGGTGCAGGGAATACAGGACGGCATTGAGTACCGGCTGCTTTCCGCCGACGGCATTGCATTTTGCCCCCTTAAGATACGCGCCTGAACGCAAAATTGCACGAAAAAATTCCAATTTGCTATGGCATTCTGCAAAGACGTGTGCTATAATACCTTGTACCGCTATGTTTGGAGGAGTATTCTAATGAATCTGATTTCTTGTGAAAAGCTCGAAAAAAGCATGGTCGAGCTGCAGTTTTCCATTGACGCCGACACTTTCAAAAATGCCGTGAGCGCGGCGTTCAAGCGTGAAAGCAAAAAATATAATGTCCCCGGCTTCCGCAAGGGCAAGGCTCCTCGCGCGATGATCGAGAAGATGTACGGTGCTGACATTTTCCATTACGACGCTGTCAACGATCTGTTCCCCGCTCAGTATGAGGAGGCCGTCAAGGCTGCCGGCATCGAGGTCGTCGGTGCTCCTGAGCCCGAGGTCGTCTCCATGTCCGAGGCTGAGGGTGCAACCCTGAAGGTCAAGGTTGCCGTCAAGCCCGAGGTCACTCTGGGTGAGTACGCCGGTTTAAGCGTCACCAAAAAGGTCAAGACTGTGGAGGACAGCGCTGTGGATGCAGAGCTGGCCCGCATGCAGGACCGCAACGGCCGTCTGCTGACCCGTGAGGGCAAGGCTGAGAACGGCGACACTGTCGACATCGACTTCGAGGGCTTTGTGGACGGCACCGCTTTTGAGGGCGGCAAGGCCGAGCATTACTCTCTGGTTCTGGGCAGCAACTCCTTCATCCCCGGTTTCGAGGATCAGCTGGTTGGCCATGCCGCCGGCGAGGAGTTCGACATCAACGTCAAGTTCCCCGAGGAGTATCAGGCTTCCGAGCTGGCCGGCAAGGATGCCACCTTCAAGATCAAGCTGCATGAAGTCAAGTACAAGGAGCTGCCTGCTCTGGACGATGACTTTGCCAAGGATGTCAGCGAGTACGATACCCTCGATGAGCTGAAGGCTTCCATCCGCAAGGGCATGGAGGAGAACAACGACCGTCAGGCTGACCAGCAGGTCGAGAACGATCTGATCGAGCAGGTCGTCAACGGCATGCAGGCAGAGATCCCCCAGGCGATGTATGACAGCCGTGTGGATGAGCTGGTCCGCGATTTCGAGTACCGCCTCTCCCAGCAGGGTCTGAAGATGGACATGTATCTGCAGTACATGGGCATGACTGTGGATCAGCTGCGTGCCCAGTTTGCAGATCAGGCTGAAAAGCAGGTCAAGATGCGTCTGGCCATGGAAGCCATCGTTGCGAAGGAGAACATTGTCACCAGCGACGAGGAGTTCGAGGAAGAAGTCAAGCGCATTGCCGACGCCTACAAGATGGAGCCCGAGAAGGTCAAGTCCATCGTTGACGCCGACGCTGTGAAGAAGGATCTGGCCGTCAACAAGGCCATTGATCTGGTCAAGGAAAAAGCCAACGTCACCACTGAACAGGTGAAGGAAGAAGAAAACGCCTGAGTCTGACTCCGGCGACTACGGGACCGATACGGTACGTCTGCTGCCGTATCGGTTCGTTTATCCGTGAACGAACGCAGACAATTCTTTTTGTACAGGAGGGAACCGAATATGAGCCTTGTACCGTATGTTGTTGAGCAGACCGCGCGCGGCGAGCGCAGCTACGATATTTTCTCCCGTTTGCTGAATGACCGCATCATTGTGCTGAGCGAGGATGTCAACCCCAGCTCCGCCAGCGTTGTTGTGGCGCAGCTTCTGTATCTGGAGGGCCAGGATCCCGAAAAGGACATCAGCTTCTATATCAACAGCCCGGGCGGTTCCATTTCGGACGGCATGGCCATCCATGACACCATGAAGTACATCAAGTGTGACGTGTCGACCATCTGTGTCGGCATGGCAGCTTCGATGGGCGCGTTCCTGCTGGCCAGCGGCACCAAGGGCAAACGCTTTGCACTGCCCAACTCCGAAATCCTGATCCATCAGCCGCTGATTTCCGGCGGCGGAATCTCCGGTCAGGCGACCGACATCAAGATTCAGGCGGATCACATCGTCCATATCAGAAACCGTATGAACACGCTGCTGAGCGAGTACACCGGCCAGCCGCTGGAAGTCCTCCAGCGTGATACCGAGCGTGACAACTATATGACCGCGCAGCAGGCCGTGGATTACGGCCTGGTGGATGCGATCATCTCGAAACACTGAGAGCACGGGGGCATTTCATGGCAAATCAAAATTCCGGCAAGGACGGAAAAGAACGGGAACTGATTTGCAATTTTTGCGGACGTTCGCAGAACCAGGTCGAACAGCTGATCATTGGCCCGGGTGTCAACATCTGCAAGGACTGCATTGACATGTGCTACAATGCTCTGTACAAGGACGGGGACCGTCCCGCGCCGCCCAGGGCACAGGCACGCCGTGCCGCGGCACAGCACCGCAGCACAAATCCGCTTGCCGACATCAATATCCTGACGCCCGCCGAGATCAAGGAGGGGCTGGACCAGTATGTCATTGGTCAGGACCAGGCTAAAAAGGTTCTGGCAGTGTCGGTATACAACCACTATAAGCGCATTCTTTCGGGACAGGAGAGCAGCGTCGAGCTGCAGAAGTCCAATGTCCTGATGCTCGGCCCCTCCGGCACCGGCAAGACGCTGCTTGCCCAGACGCTGGCCAAGATGCTGGGCGTGCCGTTCGCCATCGCCGATGCAACTACACTGACCGAGGCTGGTTACGTGGGCGAGGATGTGGAGAACATTCTGCTCAAGCTCATTCAGGCGGCAGACTATGACATTCCCAAGGCGGAGGTCGGCATCATCTACATTGATGAGATCGACAAGATCACTCGCAAGAGCGAGAATCCGTCCATCACCCGCGATGTCGGCGGTGAGGGTGTGCAGCAGGCCTTGCTGAAGATCCTGGAGGGCACGGTCAGCAATGTCCCGCCCCAGGGCGGCCGCAAGCATCCCCAGCAGGAGTTCATCCAGATCAACACCAAGAACATCCTGTTCATCTGTGGCGGTGCCTTTGATGGACTGGAAAAATTGATCCAGAAACGCACCGACAACGCATCGCTGGGCTTTGGCAGCCAGCTGCGCACCAGCCTGGACAAGGATGAGACCCGCCAGAAGCTTCTGCGCCGGGTGGAACCGGATGACCTGGTCAAGTTCGGTCTGATCCCTGAGCTGATCGGCCGTCTGCCTGTGGTGACTGTGCTGGATCCGCTGGATGAGCAGGCGCTTATCCGCGTGCTGACCGAGCCCAAAAACAGCATTGTGCGTCAGTACAAGGAACTGTTTGGCCTGGACAATGCGGAGCTGCGATTTACCGATGCGGCTCTCCATGCCATCGCCAAAAAGACGATTGAGCGCAAGAGCGGCGCACGTGGCCTGCGCAGTGTGGTGGAGGAACTGCTGATTCCCATCATGTATGAGATCCCGTCCGATCCCACAATCATCCGTGTCGTGATCGACGAGGATACGGTGGAGGGCGGCAAACCGCACCTGGAGTACGGTGCTGCGCGCAAACGGTATAAGAATCAGGCACAGATTCCCTATTGAATTCTGTCCTGCCAATCATGATTCCAAACGGCTGCGGAGCCACAAAGGTTCCGCGGCCGTTTTTTTACTTTTAAAGGGAAAAAGAAAGTTTGATTTGGCGCTGTACCGTAGGGTCTGCCATCGGATCTTTCGGGGGAAAGAAGGAAAGATGGGATGAAAAGAGGGCGGAACGGAAGAAAAGCAAATCGTGTAGAAATACGGCAGAATGGCCGGTGCCTGCGGGAAATGGGTACTTCGGCCAAAGCGGACAGCCTGGAAAAGTATAAACTTTTTGTGAATTCAAAAAAAATCTGTTTTGAGGACTTGATTTTTTGGCGGCAAGTGACTACAATAAGTTTAGCACTCAGGAAGAAAGAGTGCTAAATCAAATGGTTCACATAGAATTTATTTATAGGAGGATGTTTCTCTATGAAAATCAAACCTCTTGCAGATCGTGTTGTGATCAAACTGGTCGAAGAAGAAGAAACCACCAAAGGTGGTCTGATCCTGACCGGTACCGCGAAGGAAAAGCCCCAGGTTGCCGAAGTTCTGGCTGTTGGCCCTGGCGGCAACGTGGACGGCAAGGAAGTCGAAATGATCGTCAAGGTCGGCGACAAGGTCCTGACCAGCAAGTATGCCGGCACTGAGGTCAAGGTCGACGGTGAGGAATGCACCATCGTCCGTCAGAGCGACATTCTGGCCATCGTTGAGTAATTGAGATTCACAGCATAAGGAGAGCGTAGAATTATGGCTAAGCAGATTAAACAGGGCGAGGATGCCCGTAAAGCCCTTTGCGCCGGCATTGATCAGCTGGCGAACACCGTCAAGATCACCCTGGGCCCCAAGGGCCGCAACGTGGTTCTGGGCAAGAAGTTCGGCAGCCCGGTCATCACCAATGACGGCGTGACCATCGCGAAGGAAATCGAGCTGAAGGATCCGTTTGAGAACATGGGCGCTCAGCTGGTTCGCGAAGTTGCTACCAAGACCAACGATGCTGCCGGTGACGGCACCACCACTGCGACCGTTCTGGCACAGGCTCTTGTCAATGAGGGCATGAAGAACGTTGCCGCAGGTGCCAACCCCATGGACATCAAGCGCGGCATGCAGAAGGCTGTCGGCGTTGCTGTGGATGCCGTCAAGGCGCACAGCCAGAAGGTCAAGGGCAGCAAGGACATTGCCCGTGTCGGTACCGTTTCTGCCGGTGACGCAGAGATCGGCCAGCTGATTGCTGACGCGATGGAGAAGGTCACTGCTGACGGTGTCATCACCATCGAGGAGAACAAGACCACTGCTGAGACCTACACCGAGGTCGTCGAAGGCATGCAGTTTGACCGCGGCTATGTAACCCCGTATATGGTCACCGATACCGAGAAGATGGAAGCCGTCTTTGACGATGCCAGCGTTCTGATCACCGATAAGAAGATCAGCGCTTTCCAGGATATGGTCCCCCTGCTGGAGCAGATTGTCCAGTCCGGCCGCAAGCTGCTCATCATCGCTGAGGATGTTGAGGGCGACGCACTGTCCAACCTGATCATCAACCGTCTGCGCGGCGGCTTGAACGTTGTTGCTGTCAAGGCTCCCGGTTTCGGCGATCGCCGTAAGGAGATGCTGCAGGATATTGCTATCCTGACCGGCGGCACCGTCATCAGCAGCGACCTGGGCTATGAGCTCAAGGATGCTACCGTGGATCTGCTGGGCACTGCCCGCCAGGTCAAGGTCGCCAAGGAGAACACCACCATTGTCGGCGGCAACGGCGACAAGCAGGCCATCAGCGACCGTATCGCTCAGATCCGCAGCCAGATCGCGACCGTCACCTCCGAGTTCGACAAGGAGAAGCTGCAGGAGCGCCTGGCCAAGCTGGCCGGCGGCGTTGCAGTCATCAAGGTCGGCGCTGCTACCGAGGTTGAGATGAAGGACAAGAAGCTCCGCATTGAGGATGCTCTCAACGCCACCAAGGCTGCTGTTGAGGAGGGCATCGTCGCCGGCGGCGGCACTGCCACCATCAATGCCATTCCCGCAGTCGACAAGCTGATCAATGAGCTCGATGGCGACCAGCGCACCGGTGCCAACATCGTCCGCCAGGCTCTGGAAGCTCCTCTGCGCCAGATCGCGGCCAATGCCGGTCTGGAAGGCAGCGTTATCATCAACAAGATTCTCGAGGCAGGCAAGCCCAATTACGGCTTCGATGCCCAGAATGAAGTCTATGTTGAGGATATGATCGAGGCAGGCATCGTTGACCCGACCAAGGTTACCCGTTCTGCTCTGGAGAATGCGGCCAGCGTTGCCGCCATGGTCCTCACCACTGAGAGCCTTGTTGCGGATCTGCCCGAGCCTCCGGCTCCGGCTGCTCCCGCAGGCGGCGACATGGGCGGCATGTACTAAGCAGTGTAAAAATGCGTAGATAAGCCTTTTTTGACGGAAAAACGCTGGATTTACGCCAAACTTACGCCAACAACGCAAAATTAAAGCAAAACGCCATGTTGGCTGATTGAAAAGGCCGGTGCTCATGAATTATGAGCACCGACCTTTTTGCTTGTCCGAAAATCAGACGGACCATACTGTATTCGGTGGCGTCGGGTGTCAAAAGCAAAACAAATGTCATACCATGAGATTGCACGGCAGTCGTGTGGTCCGCTTGCAAAACGGCTGGGAACTTGTTATGCTTGATACAAGACACGGTGTCAAAGCATTGCGGCTTGCGGGCGGCAATGCGGGAAATCGGAGGTGAAGATCTTGGCAAAAGCCTGGAAATATCTGGCGGCGGGGGCTGCAGCACTGTTTGTGGCAGAGTGGAAATTGTCCGACATTGCAATCAAGCCCCGCCAGCAGCTGGATACCAAAGAAAAATGCGCGGAGGAGCTCAAGCTTTCGGGAATCGATCCCGAGGACGTGGAGAAAAACTGGAACCGGCAGGATTTTACGCTGAAAAGCCGGTACGGTTACCGTCTGCGGTGTACACTGATCCCCAAAAATCCAGAGGTGCGGCATACGGACGGCCGGACACGGGTGGCTGTCATTGTTCACGGCCACGGCGAGAACCGCTGTTCCAGTATGAAATATGCAAAGGTGTTCCGGGATTTGGGCTTTGAAACCATCATTTACGATCAGCGCAATCACGGTGCCTCCGACAAGGCACTCACCACCATGGGACGCCGGGAAGCAGATGACCTGGCCACAGTCTGTGCCTGGGCGCGACGCCGGTTCGGAAAAAGCTGCCTGCTGGGAACCCATGGAGAGTCCATGGGGGCTGCTACGGTCATGCTGCACAGTGCCATGGATCACAACCTCGCCTTTGTGGTGGAGGACTGCGGGTATTCCAGCCTGAAACGCCAGTTGGCTTACGTGATGAAGACACGCTATCATCTGCCGCCCGCTCTGCTTTTGTATCCCAGCATGGGAATGGCATGGCTGCGCACCGGCGTGCGTTTCTCTCAGGTGGAACCGGCGGAGGCAGTGGCACGCAGCGGGGATACCCCCATGCTGTTCATCCATGGTGACGCCGATACCTACGTCCCGTTCTTTATGCTGGACGAAAACTATAATGCCAAGCGCATCGGAGCCCGCCGGAAGGTGGTTTTTCCCGGCGCGGCCCATGCCATGAGCCTGCTGTCGGATCCGGAGCGTTACCGCAACGAAATCGAAGCTTTTCTGAAAGACAATCATATCCTGTGACTGGTACCTGAGGAGGCGGCCGCGTGAAAAAGTGGATATTTCTGGCGGTCACGCTGTTTTTGATGGTGCTGATTTTCTGCCTGAGCGCCCAGGAAGGGGAGCAATCCTATGCGCTGAGCCAGGAAGTGGCTCAGCAGATGCAGGAAAACACAGCCACCCAGACAGTTGTCCCGGCGTGGTTCAGCGAAAATTTTCATGCCAACGTGCGCAAGTGGGCCCATGTCTATCTGTATGCCTTGCTGGGCATCAGTGCGGCCCTCACGGTTTCGGGATTTGCCGGACTTCGCTGGCAGAAACGGGCAGGGACAACGGCCCTCTGTTGCGGTGGGATTGCAGCGGCAATCTGCTTTGCCTATGCGGCGGGGGATGAATTGCATCAGTATTTTGTGCCGGGGCGTGCCTGCCTGGTCACGGATGTATTTGTGGATTCCATTGGCTTTTTACCGGGAATTGCAGTGGTCTGCTGGCTTTGGTATCGGCATATCCGGAAAAGATACCACTAAAATGTTATAGACGAACGGCCGTACAGAGAGCCATACCGCATTGCGGCTGGCCTTTCTGTATGGTCGTTGCTTTTTTGGGGCATCCTTTCTGGGAGACTGCCGGAAAAGAGAGGAGGCTTCACATGACACGCCGACGTCTGACCGCCTTGTATGCCATATTTGTCTGTCTGTTTGCCGTCGTGGTCTGCCGTGTGCTGTGGATCTCTACGGATACCGGCTATGCAGTAAGAGCGGGAGCGCAGTCCGTCTCCACAACACAGCTGCCCAGGGAGCGGGGCGATTTCTTTGACCGGGACGGCAGGCGTCTGACCGGGCTGAAAAAGGTGTGGTATGCGCTGTGCATTCCCGGGGATTCCAGCTATTCTCAGCTGTTCCCCTATGTGCCATATACACAGCAGAACCTTTTGTACGACAACAGAAACAGCTCTCTGCCTTTTCTGATCGAAGTCTCTGATGACCTGAGCGGCAGCGGGGTGTATACCTATCCTGTCCGGGAACGGTATCTGGAACTGCCCGTCGCAGTCCATCTGATTGGTTATCTGGACGGGGACGGGCACGGCGTGTCGGGACTGGAACTGGCCTACGATGATATTCTCAGCACTTCTTCGGACGAGCAGGTGGTGGAGTGTGCTACTACGGCGCAGGGAAGCCTGCTGGAAGGCAGTACCCCAAGCCTGGCGACAGAGGAACAGGGCAGTGGAGCGGGAGTGGAGCTGACGTTGGATGCAGCCATTCAGCGGGCCTGTGAGGGCATTGCCCATGCGTCCATGGAAAAGGGTTGCATTCTCGTGGCGGATGTGGCGGATGCCTCTGTCCTTGCCAGTGTCAGTGTCCCGGAGTTTGATCCAAACGACATCCAGAAAAGCATTGATGCGAATGATACCTCCCTCATCAACCGGGCATTTTCCGCATTCAATGCGGGGTCGGTGTTCAAGGTGGTTCTGGCGGCGGCTGCATACGAGGAGGGCCTGGACTGGTTCACCCACACCTGTGAGGGATCTATCGAGGTGGGGGACCAGACCTACCGCTGCGCCCTGGGCAAGGCACATGGCACCGTCAATCTTCGCGGAGCGCTGGAACAAAGCTGCAACTGTTATTTTGTGGCCCTGGGACAGGCACTGGGGGCAGAGCGTGTCCTGGAGATGGCCCAGCGCTTTGGTTTCGGCAAAGCCACTGCCGTGGCGGGCGGGCTCAAGACCAGCGCGGGAACGCTGCCGGATCTGGAAACTCTGCAAAGCGCCGGGCAGCTTGCCATGTTCTCTTTCGGACAGGGAGAACTGATAGTGACGCCTCTTCAGGTGACGTCCATGATGCTGACGGTGGCGGGGGACGGCAATTTGCGGCGCCCGTCCTTCGTGCGGGGGATTGTGGACAGCGAGACAGTGGAATTGCTGGAAAGCCCCACGCAGGCGGAGCCGGAATTTGTGTGCAGCCCGGATACGGCGAGGGTGCTGCGCAGCATGCTGCAAAGCGTGGTGGAGGAAGGCATCGGCGGGGATGCGGCTCCCAAAACCGGAACGGCGGGAGGAAAAACCGGTACGGCACAGACGGGACAGTTCGATGCGGAGGGAGAGGAACTTCTCAATTACTGGTTTTCGGGCTTTTACCCCGCGGAAAATCCCAGATATGTGATCACCGTTTTACAGGATGCAGTTCTGGAACCGGAGGTGTCCAGCGCGGCAATCTTTGCCCGGGTAGCGGACGCTGTCTGTGCGCTGGAAAATGGTTGACATTGGAGAACAGAGGGCATATAATAACACTATAAATGGAAACAGGCAAAGACGGGGTCAATCTCCCGGAACTTTCGTGTGCAGAGAGGACGCTGCCAGGCTGAAAAGCGTCTCACGAAACCCGGAGCATCGCCGCCCCCGAGCCCCCGGCAGAAACGGGCGTGTCCGCAGCGTTAATGCGGGGAAAGCGGCAGGTCTTTTTGGAGGCCTGCAAACCGGGTGGTACCACGGAGCAACTGGCCTTCGTCCCTGTATGACAGGGGCGGAGGCTATCTTTTTTGTGGCCTGCGCTTTGACCAGTATCAAGGAATGGAGATTCAGAACAGTATGCAATGGACAGGACTTAACGATCTGCGCGAAAAATACCTGCACTTTTTTGAGGGCAAGGGCCATCTTCGCCTGGGCAGCTTCCCGCTGGTCCCGAAGGACGACCCCAGCCTTCTGCTCATCAACAGCGGCATGGCTCCCATGAAAAAGTGGTTCCTCGGTCAGGAGGAGCCGCCCCGCCACCGTGTCACCACCTGCCAGAAGTGCATCCGCACGCCCGACATTGAGCGCGTTGGCATCACCGCCCGCCACGGCACCTTCTTTGAGATGCTGGGCAACTTCAGCTTCCAGGATTACTTCAAAAAGGAAGTCATTCCCTGGGCATGGGAGTTCCTGACCCAGACGCTGGAGATCCCTGCCGAAAAGCTGTATATCTCGGTCTATCTGGATGACGATGAGGCCTATGATATCTGGACCAAGGAAGTCGGCATCCCCGAGGATCACATGGTCCGCTTCGGCAAGGAAGACAACTTCTGGGAGCATGGTTCCGGTCCCTGCGGTCCCTGCTCCGAGATCTACTACGACCGCGGACCCGAGTACGGCTGCGGCAAGCCGACCTGCGGCGTGGGCTGTGACTGCGACCGCTATATGGAGATCTGGAATCTGGTGTTCAGCCAGTTTGACTCGGACGGCAAGGGCACTTACACCCGCCTGGCCAAGCCCAACATTGACACCGGCATGGGCCTGGAGCGTCTGGCCTGCGTCATGCAGAATGTAGGCAACCTGTTCGAGGTGGACACGGTCGCTTCCGTACTGCACCATGTGGAGCGCATCTCCGGCAAGACCTACGGCGCCAACGAGAAGGATGATATCTCCATCCGCGTCATCACCGACCATATTCGTTCCACCGTGTTCATGGTTTCGGACGGTATTCTGCCTTCCAACGAGGGCCGCGGCTATGTTCTGCGCCGTCTGCTGCGCCGTGCGGCCCGTCATGGCCGTATGCTGGGCATTGACCGTCCTTTCCTGACCGAGCTGGTCGATACCGTCATCACCTCCAGCGAGCAGGGGTACCCCGAGCTGCGGGAGCATGAGGATTATATCAAGAAGGTGGTCGGCACCGAGGAGGAGCGCTTCTCCAAGACCATCGATGCAGGCCTGAACATCCTCAACGGCATGATCGAGGAACTGAAGGCTGAGAACAGCACCGTCCTCACTGGCGAGGAGGCTTTCAAGCTCAACGACACCTTCGGCTTCCCCCTCGACCTGACCCGTGAGATCGTGGCTGAGCAGGGCATGACCGTGGATGAGGATGCATTCCACAAGGAAATGACCAAACAGCGTGAGCGCGCCCGCGCCGAGCGTCTGGCCAAGGATATCTCCGGCTGGGCTGCCGATCTGTTCGGTGAGCTGACTGCGGAACCCACTGTCTTTGATGGCTACGAGACCACCAGCGAGCGGGCAAAAGTCGTCGCCCTGTCCGAGGGCGAAGAGCTGGCCGATGCCGTTGCCACCGATATTGAGGAGAAGGACGGCGTCCTGGTCGTTCTCGACCGTACCCCGTTCTATGCCGAAATGGGCGGCCAGGTAGCTGACCATGGCTATCTGGTTTCCGGCGATGCCAAGCTGCGCGTCAACCAGGTCAAGAAGACCCCCAAGGGATACTTTGTCCACACCTGCACTCTGCTGGAAGGCAATATCAAAGTTGGCGATGAGGTGACCGCTTCCGTGGATGAGGCCCGCCGCATGGCCATCTGCCGCAACCACACGGCCACCCATCTGCTGCAGGCCGCTCTGCGCGAGGTCCTGGGCGACCATGTCCATCAGGCTGGCAGCTATCAGGATGACAAGATCACCCACTTTGATTTCACCCATTTCAGCGCAGTCACTCCTGAGGAGCTGCGTGAGGTGGAGCGCCGTGTGAACGATAAGATTTTTGCTTCGCTGCCTGTGGAAGTCCGCAGCATGCCCATCGAGGAAGCAAAGAAGCTGGGTGCCATGGCCTTGTTTGGCGAAAAGTACGGCGAGGTCGTCCGCGTGGTGGATGTCTGCGGATGGAGCACCGAGTTCTGCGGCGGCACCCATGTCAAGAACACCGCACAGATCGGCTGCTTCCGCATTCTCAGCGAGAGCAGCGTGGCTGCCGGTATCCGCCGTATCGAGGCGACCACCGGCTACGGCGTCCTGCGTCTGCTGGATGAGCGCTGCAATGAGCTGGATTGCGCTGCCCGCTGCCTGAAGGTGAGCAACGTCCATGACCTGCCCAATCGCGTGGCTGCCGTTGTGGCCGAACTGAAGGAAGTCAACAAGCAGCTGGATATCGCCAAGGCCAGCATTGCGGCTGCCAAGATCGACGGCCTGTTTGACAACGCCGAGAACGTGGATGGCGTGCGCATTGTCTCTGCCTACTTCAGCGGCACCGGTTCCGATGCCCTGCGCAGCATGTGCGACAAGATACGCGACAAGGCACCCAATGCGGTGGCGGCCCTTATCGGCAGCGATGCTGGCAAGACCACCCTGGCGGTCAGCGTCAGCAAGAATGCTCTGGGCCGTGGACTCAAGGCCGGTGTGCTGGCCAAGCAGATTGCCGCAATCGCTGGCGGCAACGGCGGCGGCAAACCGGATTTCGCCATGGCAGGTATCCGCGACAATACCAAGATCGATGAGGCTCTGGCCGCGGTCTCCGGTATCATCAAAGCGGAACTGGAAAAAAATGCTTGATTCGGTTACAATAAGAGTAATCGGATTGCTGTGATTCCAAGATAAAGGAGGGCAAAAGGATGGAAGACTGTCTGTTCTGTAAGATTGCAGCGGGTCAGATCCCCTCAAACAAGCTGTATGAGGATGACCGCCTGCTGGCTTTCTACGACATTGATCCCCAGGCACCGGTGCATTTTCTGGTCATCCCCAAGCAGCACATTGCATCTGCCGCAGCACTGACGGAGGCAGACGCCGACCTGCTGGGCCACGTGTTTGCCACGATTGCTTCGCTGTGTGCAAAGCTGGGCTGTGACGGCGGGTACCGTGTTGTCACCAACGTGGGAGAGGACGGCGGCCAGAGTGTGCCGCACCTGCATTTCCATGTGCTGGCAAAGCGCAGCCTTGCCTGGCCTCCGGGCTGATGCCCAACGCCGACATCTGTTCGATTTTCGCAAAGAGAGAGTGAAAACCATGCAAGATACCTATACCCTTCATGTGGCGGGCCTGACCAGGGAACTGCCCATCTGCAAGGTCAACGACCATATGGACATTGCAGCCTTCATCATGTTCAGCGATGTGGAACTGACGGTGGCCTGCGCAGCCGAGCTGCTGAAAAAATGTCCGGAGTTTGACGTGATCCTGACGGCGGAAGCCAAGGGCATCCCTCTGGCATATGAGATGGCCCGTCAGAGCGGCAAACAGTGGATTCCCGCCCGCAAGGGAGCAAAGCTGTATATGCGGGATCCTGTTGTCATCGAGGATGAGTCCATCACCACGGCCGGCAAACAGACGTTGGTCATCGACCGCAAGGACATTGAGTACATGAACGGAAAGCGCATCCTGATTGTGGACGACGTGATCTCCACCGGCGGCTCTCTGCATGCCCTGGAGACGCTGGCTGCCCGCAGCACCGGCAAGGTGGTGGGCTGCTGCGCTGCTCTGGCGGAAGGCGATGCGGCCAAGCGCACCGATATCTTCTTCCTGGCACCGCTGCCGCTGTTCTTCCACTGATATGGCGCGAAAGCTCGCGGCCTTTGGTCTGGCTTTTGCACTGACGGAACTTTCCGCGGCTTATCAGCCGCTGTCGGTCGTTTGGCTGACAGCGGCTATTTTCGTTGCCCTGGGGGCAGCCGCCTGCATCCGTTGGGAAAAGTCCCGTATGGTGGTTATTCCGTTGCTGGCGGCAATGGGGCTTGGCCCTGTGTGCAGCACGCTGTATCAGTGGCTGGCTGTTCGCCCTGCCGTGGAACTTTCGGGGCGTACTGCCCAGATCGTTGCCACGGTACAGACCGATGCGCAGACTTCCTACCGGGAGGGAATGCTTTCTGCCACGCTGCATATCACCGAACTGGACGGAGAACCGGCAGATCTGTATGCTTACTGCGGCGCCTTTCCGGGAGCGGAAGCCGGGGAAATCTTTTCTGCCCGGGTAAGCTTTGAGGAGCTGGAGGCGGACAGATACCGACTCAATCGGTATGCAGACGGAACTTTTCTCAATGCGGAGTATCTGGAAGGGTATTCCTATCGGGGAGAGAGTGAATCGCTGGAATTTCGGCTATATCGCCTTCGGATGGAGCTGTCCCGCCGCCTGCGTTTTTATCTGCCAAAGGCTGCAGCAGGACTGGAGGCGGCCATGCTGCTGGGAGACAAAACCCATCTTGAGGAAAGGGTGGAGGATTCCTTTCGCATCGCGGGGGTGTCTCATTTGCTGGCAGTCTCAGGACTGCATGTCTCGCTGCTGTGCGGCTTGCTCGTGTCGGAATGGGATGTCCGCCGCCGTTTTTCCCGGCCACGGATTTTACTGCAGGCGGGGCTGCTGGTGTTTTATATGGCATTGATCGGATTCCCGGTATCAGCGGTGCGGGCAGGCTGTGTCTTTCTTATCACGCTGTTGGGGCGATTCCTGATCCAGCCGCCGGATACCCTCACCTCCATGGGACTGGTGGCGCTGGTTCTGGGAATGCAAAATGCCTATGCTCCTTGCGACCTGGGGTTTCAGCTTTCCTTCGGGGCGGTGCTGGGTGTACAGGCGGCCTCGTCCATCTCCCGCTGGGAGGATAGATCTCTTTTCCCGAGAGCTGAGACGGGGCGGGGAGAATGGCTGCGCAGCCTGGGGCTGCAGGCACTGGGGACGCTGCAATGTACCATTCTGGCTACCATGGCCACATTGCCGGTGCTTCTGGCCCACAATATGACAGCCAGCGGTGTCAGTGTGCTGACTAATCTGCTGGCGGTGTGGATGCTGCGTCCGGCGCTCATCCTGGGAATTCTTGTGGTGATTCTGTCTGTCCTCCCGATCTTGCTGCCCTGCGTCAAGGCGTTCAGCTTGCTGCTGGCGCTCTGGCTGAATGCCATGTATGCCATTGTGGAATGGTGCGCCGCACTTCCCGCCGCACGACTGGCGCTGCCTGAAAAGTATGCCTTGTTTGTTCTGGCTGTGCTGGGGATTCTGGCCATTCTCTTCTGGAAACTGCGGCGGATGGTTTGGTATCTTCCGGCGGCGCTGCTGTGTGCCGGAGCTGCCATTGCGCTGGGCATCCGGCTGGAATACGGCGTGGTACGGATCGCTGTGGTGGGAACAGCAGGGAACGGCTGCATTGTTCTGACACAGAACGGTCAGGCGGTGGTTCTGTTCCGGGGTGGGGACTCCAATCTCCGCGCGGTGGAGGAATATCTGGCAGACGCCGGTGGGCTTCCGCAGACTTTGTTGGTGGATTTGCGCCAGACGCCGCGGGAAATCTTGTTTGACGCGGCACAGATCGTGGAGATGGACACCATGGAGGAGAAAACATGGACGGTGGAATCGCTGGATGACCTGACTCTCATACTCCGGCATGAGTCCGGCGGCAACCTTGCGGTGGCTGAGATAAACGGGTATACTGTTGGTATCCAGTCCGGCAAGGTTTCAATGGAGACGCCGCTGATTCTGGATACCTATTTCGCGGGCGCTTCCTGCCCGGACAATCTGGATGCAGGAACGGTGGTTTATACCTCCCGCGCGGTTTCCGGACTGGACAAAGCGGACGGCGCACGCCTTCTGTATGGGCCGGACATCCCGGAATTGACCATACGTCCGGGGACATCGGTTGTTTTTGACGGAGTAACGGAAAATGCTGTACAGTGAGAACGAACTGAATAAGCGAATCAAAGCGGACTGCAGTGTCTATTATTTTTATGCCTCCGATGAGGCATTGGTGCGCGATGCCGCCGCCAAAGTCGAGCACGCGTTGAGCAAGGATGATCCCGAGACGACGGTACTTTCCGGTCCGACGCCAAGTGTGGAAGAGATTGTGCTGGCGGCAGGAACCATCTCCTTTTTTGGGGGAAAGCGCCTGGTATTGATGCCGCTGGTCAAACCTTCCTCCTATTCGGACAAAGATCTGCAGGAATTCTGTGATACACTGGCGGACACGGAAAATGCAGTGTTCATCCTGACCAGCGTACTGGAGGAACACTACGGCAAGATCAAGCCCGGCAAGCGGGAACAAAAGCTGATTGTTGCCTGTGAAAAGTTGGGCTACTGCGCCCAGGTGGCGAAACCCGGCCGCACGGCTTTGCAGGGAATGCTGCGGGACTGGGCACAGGAGGTTGGCGCGTCCTTTGCACCCGGGGCGGACGGAATGCTCATCGACCGCTGCGGCGAGGATCAGTTTTTACTGCACAATGAGGTCGACAAGCTGGCTGCCCTGGCAGATTACGGCACCATCACCCCGGATATGATCCGGAAACTGGGTACCGTCACTCTGGATGCCGATACCTTTGATATGGTGAAACTGGTTTCCTCCGGGCAGACGGCCAAGGCGCTGCAAAAGCTGCGGGTTCTGCTTGCGCTGCAGAATGATCCCATTCTGATTACCGGTGCGCTTATCGGGAACTATCTGGATATTTATCGTGCTTTTCTGGCCAGGCGCAGCCGCCGCCAGATGGCGGATCTGGCAAAGGATTTCGGCTACGGCGGCAAGTGGAACTACCGCCTGGGCAATGCGGAAAAAACGGCACCCCGGTTTGACCGGCGCCAGATTGAGAAAAGCCTCAAGATTTTGCAGCGATTGGATCTGGATCTCAAGGGCAGCAAGCTGGATAACGATCTCCTGCTGCAAAAAGCGCTGTGCGAACTGGCACTGGCCGGAGGACGCCGATGAAATTTGAGACAAAACGTGCTGTGGTGGTGGAGGGAAAATACGATGCAGCCCGTCTGGCGGGAATTGTGGAGGCTACCATTCTGACCACGGATGGATTTGCTGTTTTCCGGGATAAGGAGATGCAGCGCCTGTTCAAGCGGCTGGCGCACACCCATGGGCTGATTCTCCTGACCGATTCCGATGCGGCGGGATTCCGCATCCGGCACTTTGTGACCAAACTGGCCGGGGCGGAGCATGTGGTGCAGGCGTATATCCCTGCTGTCCTCGGCAAGGAACGCCGCAAGGCAGAGCCGGGAAAGGAGGGGCTGCTGGGCGTTGAAGGCATTGCAAACGAGACGATTCTGGAGGCGCTTCAGACGGCGACGGCACATGATGTGGTGGCGCAGGAAGAAACGGAGGGCGAAAAAAAACGCCCCATCACCTACAGCGACCTGTATGAGTGGGGCCTCTCAGGCCGGCCGGACTGTGCCGGGTTCCGCCGGACGTTTCTGCGGCGGCTGGGGCTTCCTCCCAGATTGAGCAAAAAGGAACTTCTGGAAGTCCTCAATACTCTGTATACCTATGAAGCACTGTCCCGGGAATGCGAGACAGCGCGGCAGGCAAAGCAGGAAAATACAGCTCCAATAGAATAAAAAAGCGGACATCCCTTTGATTTCGGGGATGTCCGCTTTTTAAAATTCTTTCATTTCAGGACGCTATCCAACACCTGCTGATAGTACCAGGGTTTTGGGGCATGGAAGCTCTTTCCGGCCAGGTACTGGAAAGCCGGTTCCTGAATCCTGGCAGGAAAGGCGAGTTCCCAGGCACAGAGAGCCTGATATTTGAGTTTGAGTTCCCGGTTGGCGGTATTGTTGCCGTATTTGGAATCCCCCAGAATGGGACAGCCGATGCTTGCCAGATGGGCACGGATCTGGTGGGTGCGTCCGGTTACCAGATCCACCCGCAGGAGGGCAAGACGGCCGCTCACAGCCAGCGTTTCGTAAGAGGTGATGATCTCCTTGGCACCAGGACGGGCCGATTTGAGCACCCGCACCGTGCCCGTCTCGGCATCTTTGAGAAGATAGTCGTGCAGAGTGGCTTGTGCGGGTTCCGGGCGGCCGAAGGTGACGCAAAGGTAGCGTTTACGGATGCTGCGCTGGCGGATGGCTTCAGTGAGAAACTGTTCTGCCTGAGCAGTTTTGGCAAGCAGAATCAGGCCGCTGGTACCGGTATCCAGCCGGTGGCAGAGTCGCGGAGGATTGCGGGCGTCCCAGTGCCCGGTGTCGTAGAGTACTTTGCATACACGGTTGTACAGCGTATCGCTGTCCGGACCTTCTGCGGGAATTCCGGCAGGCTTGTTTGCTACGATCAAGTCATCGTTTTCGTAAATCAGCTGGGCGGGACGCAGCATGGCGAAAGCAGGACCATCGCCGGAACTCTCTCCAAGCTGCTCGTCCGTCAGATAGAGACGGATCACATCCCCGTTCTGTACCCGGGTGGAAAGGGGCTGCTTTTTTCCGTTGAGTTTGATTTTATTTTCCCGAAGAGCCTTGTTCAGGCGTCCGATCCCCAGCACAGGGTATTGCTCTGTCAGGTATTTGTCCAGCCGGACAGGAAGCAGGCTTTTTACACGGATCTCTTTCATGAAATCGTCTCCAATTCTTTGTCCCACAGAACAGTGGCGTCGGGAATGTCCAGCGTCAGCATCAGCCAGCCCGGGTCACTGTCATCAAATTTCAAAATGGCATAGGTGTTGCCGTCGGAACAGATCGCTTTTGCCTGTTCCAGCCGTTGCCGGGTAAAGGGGGAGTCGGCAAAGCAGACTGTCTTTTTGTCACTGTCCAGCACGCCGCGGTTCCACAGCTGATCGGTGTAGTCGGCGATTCGCAGGGGATAGTTCTCATCATAAGGGGTACAGAGGAAATCCCCGGTAAAATTCTGCATGCCGGGAGCGATGACATACCAGTGACAGCTGCCATCTTCGGAACGGACCTCACCACACCAGGCCTTGTCACAGACGAAATCTGCATATTTCAAAAACTCTGTCTCGGTATGGAAGAGATAAAGGGTCTGACTGTCCAGTGTTCCGGAGGCAAGAGCTTCAAGAGCTGCGGATCTGGAGTCTGCCAGTGCACCGGCGTCATATCTTGCAGCAAAGGGATCGTTGGTCGTCATACCGAGATCTGCAGCATACAATGTCAGATTCAGAGCGTCATCCTGCAGGCCGTCCAGAGAAAAAATGTGACGATAGCTGCCCTGTGCCTGCTGCCAGAAGATGCTGCCCAGCCCGGAAGGATAGGCCTCTGTCTCCTGCGCCTGATGCATGGCGTCGCTGCGCTGGATCAGGCCGGGGGAGATGTCCCAGACCTGTACGGCACAGAGTGCGGCAAGGACAACCGCCAGCAAAACACGGTTTGCGTTCCGCGGGATGGCCCGCAGGACAAGAGTGAAGGCTGCCAGTATCAGCAGATAGTAGACCGGCCAGAACATTCGCCCGCTGGAGCGGAAAATGGAAAACAGGGAAACCAGTTTGGCCGGGAGAGGAATGGTCAGCAGGGTGGCACCGTTTGCTGTCACCACATTGCTGACGGCAAATGCGCTCAGGATGAGGCAGACAACGGCAAGCATGAAATGGCGGCGAAGCATGCCACGCAGGCCGAGACGGCGCTGGATTAGGAGGATCAACACAGAAAGAGGAAGGACAATCAGAATGCCCAATCCCAGATAGGCAAAGGCATCGTAGTTGCCGCCGACCTGATTTTGCGCCGGCAGCAACCGGCTCCACTGCACGCCGCCCACACCCACGGGGTTCCACAGGGCGTTCAGGTTCAGGCCGAAGTAGCCGTACAGAGCGTCGCTGCCGCTGGAAGCTTTTCCGTGAAACAGGCCGAATGCCCAGCCCACGCCGAGGGTTGCGGCGAGATTGGCGAACAGATACACAGCGGGGAGGGCAAAGCGGTGGGAGGAGATTGCATACTCTACCAGGAGCGCCAGCGTCACCGCGTATGTCATAGGCAGAAAATAGGGATGAACTGCAATGATAAAGGCATTGAGCAAAAAGAGCCCGACCCCGGGCATGGCATTTCTGCGCCGGCAGTCGAAATAACAGTACAGTGCAGCCAGAATGCAGAACTGAGCCCCCAAGGCCGTGTGGCGGAAGGCCCGCTCAAACAGGACGGGACTCGTGACAAAAAGGATATCTCCCAGAACAGGCAGAAGAAAGCCGGAGGAAAAGCAGCCTGTCAGCAGGGCACCGAAAGCCCCCTGAAAGAAAAAGCACAGCAGGGTAAAGATACCGAAATACTGAAAGGTGTCCGGCAGAATGGGGGACAGCAAGCGGAACAGTGCGGCAAACAGGGGGATGGAATCGGTGTAGGCAACGCTGAGGCCATCCGGGTAATTCAGCCCCTGGGCGATGCAAAAGGGAAAGCCGATGTCACTCTGTCGGTAAAACAGCCAGCCTGCGTAATGCTGCTGGATATCTTTCTCCACGTATCCGCCGCGGCAAAAGGCATCGTTGGTCACATCCAGCGGGGCAATCCCATATACCAGCAGGAAGACCAGAATGCCCAAAAGCCCACCAGTCAGGAAAAGAACGGCCTTTCTGTGTGCCGAAAATTTTGCAGTCAAAGTTGGCCGCCTCCTTTTCTCACAGATCTCAATGAAAAACACAATGATTTATTATTGTATCATACTCGACTTCATTTGCCTAGCGGATACGGTTTGACAATGCCCCCGGTGTGTTGTAAAATAATACACGCAGTCCTGCGCCGCTATGGTGGAATAGGCAGACACAAGAGACTTAAAATCTCTCGGAAGAGATTCCGTACCGGTTCGACCCCGGTTAGCGGCACTGAAAAAACGGCCGGCCCTCTCAGTGGGCCGGCCGTTTTTTTACCTTATCACAAGGCTGAAATCAGAGAACCTTGCTCAAGAAGTCGATGGTGCGGGGCTCTTTCGGATGGAGAATGACTTCCTCGGGGGTGCCCTGTTCCACGATATATCCGCCATCCATAAAGACGACACGGCTTGCCACTTCCCGGGCAAAGCCGATCTCATGGGTCACGACTACCATGGTCATGCCATCGCGGGCAAGCTGCTGCATGACGGACAGGACTTCACCGACCATTTCGGGGTCAAGGGCACTGGTAGGCTCGTCAAACAGCATGATGTCGGGATGCATGCACAGGGCGCGGGCGATGGCAACGCGCTGTTTCTGACCACCGGACAGCTGGCTGGGGTAGGCGTTGGCCTTGTCCAGCAGGCCAACCTTCTCCAGGTATTTGCGGCCGGTGGCCTCTGCCTCGGCACGGGTGGCCTTTTTGGTCTCCACGGGAGCCAGCGTCAGGTTCTGCATGACAGTCAGATGGTTGAAGAGATTGAAGTGCTGAAATACCATGCCGATGTTTTCCCGGACCTTGTTGAGGTCGGTGTGTTTGTCGGTCATGTCATGCCCATCGATGAGGATCTGACCGCCGGAAGGGGTCTCCAGCCGGTTCAGACAGCGAAGGAAGGTGCTTTTACCGCTGCCGGAAGGCCCCAGCAGGACAACGACTTCGCCTTCGGTGACATCCATCGAGATGTCCTTCAAAACTTCCAGATCGCCAAACCGTTTGACGAGATTGGATACGTGAATCTTGACGTTACCGGCCACGATTGATCCTCCTCTCGATGTTCTTGGACGCCTTGCTCAGGATAATGATGACGACCATATACATCAGACCGCACAAAAGCCACGCCTGCATGGGCAGACCCACATTGGCGGAGACGTTTTTTGTGGTGTTGGTCAGCTCAGGGAAGCCGATAACCGACAAAATGGAAGTGTCCTTGAGCGTGATGATGAACTGGTTGATGATGCTGGGGATCATGGTACGGATGGCCTGCGGAAGCACAACTTTGAACATGCTTTTGCCGTAGCTCAGACCGAGACTGCGGGCGGCTTCCATCTGGCCCTTGTCGACACTCTGGATGCCGGCGCGGATGATTTCCGCCATATACGCGCCGCAGTTGAGCGACAGCGCAATGACGCCTGCCTGCAGGCTGTCCATGCGGAAACTCTTGAAGCCGAGTCCCTGGATCAGCATGGGGATGCCGAAATAGACGAAGTATGCCAGGACGATCAGGGGCCAACCCCGGATGGCGTCGACATAGACCGCACCGATGATGTTGCAGGCCCGGTTGCGGACTGTGCTGAGCAGACCGAAAAACAGGCCCAGCAGGCAGGCAAAAAACAGGGAAAGCAGCGCCAGCAAAAGCGTCTGCCCCATGGCCGCGACCATCATGGTGCCGTAGATCTGGATGATTCTCAGCATGAAGGTCCTCCTTAACTTGGGTGAGATAGAAATGAAAGATTCAAAGAGAAAGCGCACAGCGGATTGCGGCCGTGCGCTCCCGGTGATGGAAAATCCCGGTCAGGCAAAGACAGGACAACGTCCGCCGGGCCAATGATCACTCCAGGTATTTTGCGATGATTTCGTCGTAGGTTCCGTTGGCCTTGATGTTGGCCAGACCGGCGTTGAACAGATCCAGGAACTCCTGATTGTCCTCGTTCATGATGGCCAGCGCATAGGGGGAACCCTCGCTCTCAAGACCTTCCGGCACTTTCAGGGCAATGCCTTTCTGCTTGATGTAAGCGAGCATGACAGGGGTATCCTCGAAGCAGGCCGAGGAGTTGCCGATGATGACATCCTGATACATGGTGGGGGAGTCGTCAAAATAGGTGATGGTAAAGCCGTATTCATCCTTCAGGCTCTCGGCATAGTCAGCGCCGGCAGTGCCGTTCTTGACCGCGACGCTGGTGCCGCGCAGATCCTCAAAGCTGGCAATGTCGGAATCTTCCGGCACAGCGATGGTCTGGGTGGCGGTGTAGTAGCCGTCGGAGAAGATCCAGCCGGATTCAATGCGTTCCTGCTTGATGGAAGCACCTGCCATGATGGCGTCTGCCTGGCCGGTCTGAACCGCGGCCACGGCACCATCCCAGCCGATGCTGTTCATCTCATACTGGAAGCCCTGATCCTCGGCAATGGCAGCCAGGATATCCACGTCGATGCCGACAAAGTTACCCTGCTCGTCGGTATACTCGAAGGGAACAAAGACGGTGTCGGTGGCAACGAGCCAGACCTTGTCCGAGCCGGAAGCGGTGTCGGAAGTAGCGGAAGAATTGTTGGAGTTGGCAGCAGCGGAAGACCCGGAGGAGGTGCTGCAGGCGGCCAGCGAGAGTGCCAGCCCCAGTGCCATCAGAGTTGCAAGCATCTTTTTCATATGCGACGTTCCTTTCCTCTATGGTATATGGGGTATAGTATATGCAAAACGCTGTGAAAGCGAGCTGCCGAAAACGAAAAGGCGACTGCGGCCACATATCCGCAATCGCCTCAGATGCGTATAAGTGAAATGATATAAGCGGAACGGCTCCGGAAAACCGAATGATCCGCCTTCGGCAAAAGTGATAAAATAATGAATAAATGCGCAGAACAAATTGCCGTATAGCAGTCTTGATTTTGTCCATGGCATTGTATATATTATAATAACGCTTGGAGTCAGCTGTCAATACAGCGATTAAAATTTGAACGTCTGTTTTGCAAAACAGACCTCGTTTTGCAAAAGCATACATTTACAGCTGATCCGAGGCAGCCAGAACAAGCGCCACGCACTTGTCGATGCCCAGCTTGCTGGTGCACAGGGTCAGGTCGTAGTTCTCGGCGGCACCGTATACCTGTCCTGTATAGTGGGCGCAGTAGTTGCGCCGTGCCTTGTCTGCAGCGCGCATATCTGCCTCGATGGCTTCCGGCGTGGCATTCGGCATCAACTTTGCCATATGTGCCATCCGCCAGTTGCGGTCGGCATGGACAAAGATGCGCAGACAGTGGTCGAACTCCCGCAGGATGTAGTCGGCGTTTCGGCCCACGATGACGCAGCTCTGGCTGTCTGCCAGCTTCCGGATTGCCCCGACCTGAGCGTTCCAGAGTTCGTCGCTCAGGGGGCGGGAATAAAAGTTGAACAGGCTCTGGGCAAATCCCACATCGTGGGGGACTTTTTCATCCCACTTGCGCACCTCTTCCGGGGTGAGCTGCATGGATTCCGCGGCGGTGCGCAGAATGAGGTCGCGGTCTACATATTCAATGCCGAGTTCGCGGGCGACCCGGCGGCCGATTTCGCCGCCGCCAGCGCCGAATTGCCGGCCGATGGTGATGATGCGTTTCATAATATGGTGTCCTCCTTGTGTTGGGGATTTCTCCTGCATTTTGGAATGGCCATTGGTGTTACCACCATTGTATCGGATTTTTGAGACTTTGCAAGTCCTGCCGTATTTGCGGCAGCGGGATGCGGCCGGCACTTTTTGGAACCCGTCATAAAAGTAAGGAAAGTTTTGACAAGAGGGGATTAAAATGACAAAGGACCTGACAAGCGGTAATCCGCTCAAGGTGATACTGTGGTTTTCGTTTCCGCTGGTACTGGGAAACCTGTTCCAGCAGTTCTACAATCTGGCGGATACCATTATTGTCGGCCGCTTTGTGGGTGTCAATGCGCTGGCGGCAGTCGGTTCCACCAGCTCCATCAATTATATGATCCTGGGGTTTGTAATCGGGATCTGCAACGGCTTTGCTATCCCCATCGCGCAGTATTTCGGGGCGCGCAGTTACAGTGATATGCGCCGGTATGTGGCAAATGCCGCATGGCTCTCCCTTGCAGGCGCGGTCATCCTTACCGTGGCGACGGTTTTGCTGACAAGACCGATCCTGCAGCTGATGCAGACGCCGTCGGACATTATAGATGGTGCGGCGGTATATATTGGTTGGATCTTTGCGGGAATACCGTTTGTATTTCTCTATAATATGGTGTCCTGCATCATGCGCGCATTGGGAGACAGCAAAACCCCCTTGGTATTTTTGGTGGTGACCAGCTTCCTCAACATCGGGCTGGATCTGGCATTTATTCTATTGCTGGATGCCGGGGTACTGGGGGCTGCGCTGGCGACGGACCTTTCCCAGGCTATCTCCGGGATTGCCAGCTTGATTTATCTGTGCAAGCGGTTCGATGTCTTGAAGATGCAGCCCGATGAAAAGCAGATAGACCGTAAGGCATGCAGCCGACTTCTGTATATGGGATTTCCTATGGGACTGCAGTGCAGCATTACAGCAATCGGATCCGTCATTATGCAGTGGGCGGTCAATGTGCTGGGCAGTACCGTTGTTGCTGCAGTCACGGCATCCAGCAAGACAAGCAATCTGCTCACGGTGCCGCTGGAAAGCATCGGCACCGCCATGGCTACTTATGCGGGACAAAATCTCGGTGCATCCCGGCTGGACCGCGTCCGCAGCGGTGTACATTATGCACTGGGCATTGTCGCCGTGTATGCGGTGGGGTCCCTGGTTTTGCTGCACTTTTTTGATGTTGCGATTATTGGACTGTTCATCGATACGGGTACTGAGATCGAAATCGTGAATCTGGCCCAGGAATATCTTTTGTGGAACAGTCTGTTCTTCTTCCCGCTGGGAGCTCTGATCATCTGGCGGTATGTGATACAGGGATTGGGGTATTCCAGCGTCGCTATGATGGCTGGTGTGGCTGAAATGATTGCCCGTACGGCGGTGGCACTGGTTCTTGTGCCTTGGCTGGGCTTCTTTGGCGCAGCTTTGTCCAACCCGGCGGCCTGGATTGCGGCATGTATCTTCCTGATTCCGGCCTATCGGTGGACAACGCATCATATTGTCAATCGATTGCATGCGGGAAAACTCAGTGAGAAGCAATCATAAAATTTGCGGAAATATTAGAAGCGGGCGGGACCCTGTGAACGGGTTCCGCCCGCTTTTTTGCGTATTGCTGCACAAAAGAACGAAGAATCGTTGAAAATGGAAGAGGGGCCAAAGAAAACAAAACTTTTTTGAAAAAAATCGAAAAAAGGTGTTGACTTTATCTGAACCCTTTGCTATAATAACACCTGTCGCCGGGAGACAGACCTCCCCACGACAGAAAACTTGGGGGTGTAGCTCACCTGGGAGAGCGCTTGAATGGCATTCAAGAGGTAAGGGGTTCGATCCCCCTCATCTCCACCAACAACCGCCGGGACGTAAGTCCCGGCGGTTTTCTTTTGCAATCGAATCTTTGAAGATCCGCGAGTCAAGTGGATGTGGACTATTTCCCGAAAGCCTGGAGGAGGCAAAAATAAAAAACGCCATCGGAAACGGCAACTGCCTCCGATGGCGTTTTTTATTGACAAAATTATTGCTGCGCAGGGGTGGAGTCCATCTCATCCAGTTCTTTCAGCCAGAGGGAGTTGCAGGCATCACTGGGCATGCGCCAGTCGGCGCGGGGAGAAAGTGTGACAGAACCGACCTTGGGACCATCCGGCAGGCAGCTCCGCTTGAACTGCTGTGCGAAGAAACGGCGGTAGAAGTTTCGCAGCCAGTACAGGAGTGTGCTGTCGTCATAGCGGCCATGGAAAGCTTGTTTTGCCAGACGGTAAATTTTGGACGGAGTAAATCCAAAGCGGAGTACATAGTACAGGTAGAAATCGTGCAGCTCGTAGGGGCCGACCAGCTTTTCGGTCTGCTGGCTGAAACTGCCGTCCTTGGCGGCTGGCAGAAGTTCGGGGCTGACCGGAGTGTCCAGAATGTCCAAAAGAACATCGCGTAACGTATTGTCGGGAGTACTGTCAGCAGCATACCGGACAATGTGGCGGACCAGCGTTTTGGGAACGCCTGCATTCACTCCGTACATGCTCATGTGGTCACCGTTGTAGGTGGCCCAGCCAAGGGCAAGCTCGCTCAGATCCCCGGTGCCCACCACAAAGCCGCCGTTTTTGTTGGCGTAATCCATCAATTCCAGTGTGCGGACGCGGGCCTGACAGTTTTCGAACGTAACATCATAACAGCCGGGGTCCTGCCCGATATCCTCAAAATGGCTTTGCACAGTGCGGGTGATGTCGATTTCCGAAAAGCTGACTCCCAGAGCCTGGCAGAGAATCTCGGCATTGGAGCGGGTGCGTTTGCTGGTGCCGAAGCATGGCATGGTGATGGCGTGGATTTGATTGGTGGAACAGCCCAGTACCTTGCAGGCGCGTACAGCGACCAGAAGAGCCAGGCAGGAATCCAGTCCGCCGGAAATGCCGATCACAGCGCACTTGGCATGGGTGTGTTCCATGCGCTTGGCCAACCCCTCCGCCTGAATGCGCAGAATCATCTCGCAGCGGTCAGCCCGGGCGGTGGTTTCCTGGGGGACAAAGGGGGCGGGGGAAAATTTACGGGTCAAGGAGGTCTCCGTCAGCTGGAGATGGAAGGATACCGTGGTGTATCCGTCGGTCTGCGGAGAGAAACTGGAGTTGCGGATGCGCTCCTGGAGCAGGCGGTCCAAGTCCAGTTCCGTTTGAGCACGGCCGTTTCCAAAGGGGGCGGCCTCGCTGAGCAGGGCTCCGTTCTCGGCAATCAGGTTGTGCCCGGCAAAGACCATGTCTGTGGTGCTTTCCCCGTGTCCGGCGTCGGCATAGAGGTATCCACACAGAAGGCGTGCACTCTGGCCGCTGACCAGTTCACGACGATACGCGGCCTTGCCGATGGTTTCGTCGCTGGCAGAGAGATTTGCAATCACGGTGGCACCGGCCAGCGCATGAGCACAGCTGGGGGGGACGGGAGACCAGAGATCCTCACAGATTTCCACCCCCAGAACAAAGCCGGGCATTTCCTCACACGCAAACAGCAACCGTGTGCCAAACAGAGTGTTTTGTCCGGCAAAACGGATCGCTCTGGCTTCCGCTTGGCCCGAGGAAAAATGCCGCTTTTCATAAAATTCATTGTAGTTGGGCAGCCAGGTTTTGGGCACCAGCCCCAGCAACTGCCCTTTTGCTAGCACGGCGGCGCAGTTATACAGCTTTCCGTCCATCGGTACGGGAAGCCCTACCAGGGTGATTAGATCCAGATCCGTGGAGGCACGCAGAATCCTGCAGAGATTTGCCTGTGCACCCTGAATAAGAGGTGCCTGCGAAAACAGGTCACTGCAGGTATACCCTGTCAGGCAAAGCTCGGGAAGACACAACAGTTTGATGCCGTCTGCCGCTGCTGACTGCATTTCGAGAATGATCTGTCCGGCGTTGTAATCGCAATCCGCCACACGCAATGCAGGGGATGCCGCACGTACAGGAAGAAAACCGTCTTTCATAAGTTGGACCGCCTTTATCTGGAGAAAAGTATAGTATTTTTTCTATCATAACACAGTTCAAAGTTGCCCTGCAATAAAGATGGGGCGGCGGTCCGAGAAAGAGAACGAAAAATAAAATCATATTGTAAAAATGTAATATATAATTGACATTTGTGGAAGCGTATGTTATTCTATGGACAGAACGGAGGTGGCCGCATGGCAAAAAATCTGAGACTCAAGGCGGCGCGGGCGGAAAAGGACATGACACAGGGTGACCTGGCGGAGGCAGTAGGAGTGTCCCGGCAGACAATCCATGCCATCGAGAAAGGGGAATATAACCCGACGATCCGTCTGTGCAGAGCAATCTGCCGCGTGCTGGGAAAAACTTTGGATGAATTGTTTTGGGAAGAGGAGGAGACAGAACAATGAATACCATCTTCAAGTCAAGTAAACTGGATGAGATGCAGGAAATCCAGATGCTCAAAATCGAACATTACGGATTGTGGCTGGCTTTCTGGGGGCTCCTTGTGATCACCATTGTCCAGGCGTCCATGAAGGCACCCTTCCAGCAGTATGCAGCGGAAGGCTTCCTGCTTTGTGTTCTTGCGGTATTTGAGCTGGCAGCCAGCCTGAAATATGGGCTTTGGGACAGAACCGGCAAGCCCAGTCTGTGGCTCAACCTCCTTGCCGCTTTCGCCGCGGCGGCAATTACAGGGGGCAGTACTTTTGCCGAACAGAGATACTGGCCCGGTGCCCTGTTTAGCGGTGTTTTCTCTTTCCTGCTGACTTTTGGTATTCTGAAGTTTTTTGCCTCACTGTACCGCAAACGCAGGGCAAAGCTGGACCATGTTGAGGAAGACCCTATATCGAATGAGGAGGATGATTCCCATGACTGAAAAAAGCAAAGCCACCCGCAGGGAACTCTGGATTTTTCTGGCCATCGCATACGGCTGCCCTTATCTGATGGGCATTCCCATGTACCTGGGGCTCAAAGCAGGTACGGATGTCTCGGCGTTTCCCCTGACGCAGATGCTTTACCCTGCAGCCGGGGTGATGCTTGCGTTCCTGGTGACAAGGCGGAAAGAGGCGCTGCTGCCGCGCGGTTTCTACGGCTTTTATCTGTTTGTCACGGCTGCCATGCTGGTGTGCTGTCTGTGCAGCGCATTTTTGCCCGGTCTTGACTGGCTCACGATCTCCAACTTTTTCGTGATAGGGGCAAGCCTCGTCGGATGGGTAGTGTTGTTGGCGACCCGAAGGGAAAAACGCTCGGCCTTTGGACTTGGATGGCGCAAGGGAAGCACAGGCGGTGTCGTTCTTTGCAGTCTTATTTTTGCCGGGATATATGTGCTGCGTATCTTTTTGCCGGCTTTTCTGGCGGGGGCGCAGAAGGCTTATCTCGATTATCTGCTGACTCCGATGCCATACATTATGCTGTTTAATGTTGTGCTCAGCTTTTTCCTCAGCTTCCTCTGCTTTTTTGGTGAGGAATACGGCTGGCGGTATTTCTTGCAGCCCCGGATGCAGGAAAGGTTTGGAAGCCGCTGGGGCGTGATTCTTCTGGGGGTTGTGTGGGGGCTCTGGCATCTGCCGCTCAATCTGTTCTATTATGCGCCAGATACACCGCTCCAGAGCATTCTGCTGCAACAAATCACCTGCATCAGCCTGGGAATCCTTATTGCCTATGGCTATCTGAAAACAGGCAACATCTGGGTTGCCGTAATCATGCATTACCTCAATAATAATATGGGACTGGTTTTTGTGCCGGATCTCAGCTTTCAAAATCAGACATACGGGTGGGGGGATGTTCTGTACTCGCTGATTCTGATGGGGGTCCTGCATCTGCCGTTTTTGCTCAGCCATGTGTTTGATGGTCGCGGCAAACCGGAAAAACAGACAGACCTGCCGGATTCCCCGGCAGAAATCTGAAACGGGACGCACAGTATCACGATTAAAGAAAAGGCCGGAGATCACAGGGAGGATCTCCGGCCTTTTGAAAGATACGTATTATGTGGAGCAATAGCGGAAGCTTTTACTGCTGGGGCTGGGATGCCGGCATGGGAGCCCGGCGATTGGTCAGATGGATGCCGCACAGCCCGAGGGCACGGTTGAAAGACTTTTTGTTTTTGTAAAGGATACCGGTGATGCCAAGGTTGTAGGCGGCCTGGGCGTTTTGCTTGTTGTCGTCCACAAAGATGGATTCCTCATAAGCAAGATGATACTTTTGCATCAGCAGGGTATAGATTTTGGGATCCGGCTTGTTGACATGCACATCACAGGAGGCGATGCCGCCGTCGAAAAGCGGGAAGAAATCCCGTTGCTTGATGTTCTCCATGGTGTCGGAAGCAATGTTGGAAAGATAGTACAGGCGATACCCGGCCAGCTTCAGCTTGCACATTGTCTTGATGGTCGTCTTTTTGGTGCGAAGAATTTTTTCCCACTCGTCAATGACCGTCTGGACTTCAAAGGTGCGGCCGCACTCTGCGGCGTTTTCCAGCATAATGCGGTTGGCGGCAGCTCGGGTGATATCGCCCCGGTCCAGATCCTGCCATTCCTTGCTGCCGAAGGTCAGATCATATACGGCGTCCTCGGCGGACTTGTTCATGAAATAATCCATGAGGAAATCCCGGGGGTTGAAGTCCACTACAACGCCGCCCAAATCAAAAATGATGTTTTTATACATAAATCGGGAACCTCCAGGCACGGGGCCGTTCATTTTGAATGTCAGATATGATTTTGCATTATACACCATTTCTGCCGTTCTGTCATCTGCCGCAAGGCACAAAACGCTTGATGCTGCAATATAATAAAGTGAACTGACAGAATATGGCGGGAGGGGAGAAGTATGACGCTGCATGATTTGGGCAGAAAAGATGTGATCCGGGCAAAAACAGGTGAGAACCTGGGCAGGGTGGATGACATCGGCTTTGACGCGAAAACCGCCCGGATCCAGTCGGTGATCCTGCGGGGCAGATGCAGGCTGTTTGGCCTGCTGGGACGGGATGAGGATCTGGAAATCCCCTGGGAGAGCATCCTGAGTGTGGGGGCAGACGTGATTATGGTGGAGCTTCCCGATCAGTCCTGCAGCCGCTCATCCAGGCGTATTCTGGGCTGAGGCGGAGAACTCTGTTCCGGAAGTTTTTCTTTGATACTGGTGTTTTACACTTTCTGCGGCATAAAATTTTGGGGAAATGCCGAAAATATGCTTGCAAAGCCTTTGGGCTTGTGCTATTATATTACGGCAATACACACGCATTGCGTTGTTTTTTTGTGCCCAATTCCGGTTGGGTTAGGAAACAATTACGCGGTGCGGAGGGTAAAACTAAATGATATTTGGAGGAAAATCACTATGGCAGTCGTATCCATGAAACAGCTTCTCGAAGCAGGCGTCCACTTCGGTCACCAGACCCGTCGCTGGAACCCCAAGATGGCAAAGTACATCTTTACCGAGCGCAACGGCATCTACATCATTGACCTGCAGAAGACCGTCAAGAAGCTGGATGAGGCTTACAACTTTGTTCGCGAAACCGCAGCCGCCGGCGGCGACATCCTGTTTGTCGGCACCAAGAAGCAGGCTCAGGAGTCCATCCGTGACGAGGCTACCCGCTGCGGTATGCACTATGTCAATGCCCGTTGGCTGGGCGGCATGCTGAC
>CALXHO010000017.1 GCA_944388125.1 uncultured Gemmiger sp.
GTGGTGGCGTAGGAATACAGGTAAACGCCAAAGGGAATGCCCAGCTCGGTGCAGGCATCGGCGTTGCGCTCCCAGTAATCATCGTCCTGGGTATACTCCCCCTCCCCGTTCCACTCGCTGCCGATGCCGCAGCGGAGAATGGCAAAGTCGATGCCCGCATCCTTGGCTTTCTGCCAGTCGATCTCGCCCTGGTATTTGGAGACATCAATGCCCTTGAGGGTCGCCGCCAGAATGGGCTCCCCCGCATCATTGAAATAGTATCCGGCATCGTTCTTCACCCAGGCACCTGCACTGGTGCCGGTTTCGGGGACGGCGGGCTCTCCCTCCGGGCCCTGGGTGATCCAAAACACGATCAGGCAGACCGCCACAATGACCAGCAGCGCCACGCCGGGCAGGATCAGCCTGCCCCAGGGGTTGGTCTTTTTTCTGCGCTTGTATCGTACCGTTGTTTGCTTCACGTTGGCAGTTCCTTTCCGCAAGAGGTGACTGGACGGTGTCCCCCAAAGGCCGTCTGCGGCCGGGCACAATGTATTTGTATGCGGCGCGGCACGCCCGGATACGGCGGGGACTATATATGCCTATATCGTACCATTTTGTCGAATAAATTACAATGCTGTAACCGCTATTCCGGGCCGCGGTCCGGCCTTGGGAAAAATTTTACAAATTGTCCGCCCGTCCGGAAAACAGCCGGCAAAAAGCGCCCCGTCCCTGCCGGGACTGCGGCAAAGACGGGGCGCTGGAAATATCGGGCAGGAGCAGGCTGAAGGATAAAATCCCATGCGGGCAGGCCGTTGCCTGCGTCCACGGCCATTTGACGGCACAGATCCTTTTCCGGGGGGCGGAATCACTCCTTGCCGGCGTCCGCCTCCTTGCGGGCATTCTGCTGGGCGCGGATCTCCCGGTATTCCTTGTTGAGGGTGGCTTCCGCCTCGGCCTCCTCATTCTTGATCTCCCAGTGGAGCAGGAAGGTCAGCGCCGCCCGCAGCACAATGATGGCGCCCACAATGGCGATCTCACTGAGATCCCGCACCACCACGGTGCGCAGGATCTCGCTGCCCAGCTTGAATTCCAGGCAGAGGGCCATCCCCTTGGCCAGCTTGAGGCGAACCATGGGGTCGTGGCGGATATAGTTGACAACGCCCTGGACGCCGGCCACGATCAGCACCACCACGCCCACCAGTTCAAACAGATGAATGGCATTGCTGACCAGCATGTCCAGCAGATTCTGCATAAAAAGATCAAAGGCCTCCACAGCATATCCTCCCGCACGGGCCCGTCCGTTTTGGCACAGACGGGAAAATCTGCTCAAATTATAACAAGCCCCCTGCCGGATTGCAAGTTATTCCGTCCGGACGAAAAAATTGGCAAGTTCTTTGTTCCGGATCCCCCTGCTTCCCGGCCCGGGTTCCCCTGCCCCTTGCATGCAGGTGGTATAATGAGAATACAGTCGGAGATGAAAGGCTCCCTGCCAGGCAATGTCTGCCGCTCCCCTTTTGTTGGAAACCGCGCAGCTGACAGCCCTGGCAGCGGGCCTCCCCGCAGAGAAACGGAGGCTGGATATACCATGAAAGTACTTTTGATCAACGGCAGCCCGCACGAAAAAGGCTGCACCTATGCTGCTCTCGCCGAGATGGCCAAAGTCCTCAACGAGGAGGGCATTGAGACCACCATCTTCCACATCGGCCGGGCTCCGGTGGGCGGCTGTGTGGGTTGCGGCGGCTGTGTCAAGGCAGGCAAGTGCGTCTTTGGCGGCCCCGTGGTGGATGTGCTGCCCCTGGTCCAGGAAGCCGATGGCATCGTTTTCGGCGCGCCGGTCCACTACGCCACTGCCGCCGCCGGCATGCTGGGCTTCATGCACCGGCTGGCCTACTCCGCCGGACGGTATCTGCGCCACAAGCCCGCCGCCGTGGTGACCAGCGCCCGCCGGGCCGGCACCGTCAGCGCCCTGGACGCCATGATGAAGATTCCCACCTTCTATGAGATGCCGCTGGTCAACTCCACCTACTGGCCCATGGTCCACGGCTCCAACGCCGAGGAGGCCGCCAAGGACGAGGAAGGCATGCAGATCATGCGCAATCTGGCCCGCAACATGGCATGGATGCTGCGCTGCATCGAGGCCGGCAAGGCCGCAGGCATTGAGGCTCCCACCGCCGAGAGCGGCAGCCGCACCAACTTCATCCGCTGATTGTTTCAACAATCCGGAAGTTTTCCACAATGCAGAAAAATCCCCGTACCGGGCAATTGCCTGATACGGGGATTTTTGTATCTTGCAGTGGATTACAGGACCTTAGACAGGAAGGCGCGCAGGCGCTCGTTGTCGGGATTGGCAAAGAACTCCTGGGGCGGGCGGTCGACCTTGACCACGCCCTCGTCGATGAAGATGACCCGGTTGGCCACCTCCCGGGCAAAGCCCATCTCGTGGGTGACGACTACCATGGTCATGCCGCCCTTGGCCAGCTCCTTCATCAGTTCCAGAACCTCGCCCACCATCTCGGGGTCGAGGGCGGAGGTGGGCTCGTCAAAGAGCAGGGCCTCCGGGTCCATGGCCAGGGCACGGACGATGGCAATGCGCTGTTTCTGGCCGCCGGAAAGCATGGCCGGGTAGGCATCCGCCTTGTCCGCCAGACCGATGCGGGCCAGCAGGTCCATGGCCTTGGCGTCGGCCGCCGCCTGACTCATCAGCCCCAGCTTGGTGGGGGCCAGCGTGATGTTGCGCTTGACCGTCAGGTGCGGAAACAGGTTGAAGTGCTGGAACACCATGCCCATCTTGGCGCGGATCTTGTTGATGTCCTTTTCCGTGACTTCCTTGTCCTTGAAGTAGATGTGGCCGGAGGTGGGCTCCTCCAGACGGTTGAGGCAGCGCAGAAAGGTGGACTTGCCGCAGCCGGAAGGTCCGACCAGGCAGACCACATCGCCCTTGTTGATGGTTAGGTTGATGCCCTTGAGGACATCCAGACCACCGTAGCTTTTTTTCAGATTCTCAACGACGATCACTCTGTCTCATCCTCCCTTCCAGTTTGCCCAGCAGCCAGGTAAAGATCATGACCAGCACCAGATAGATGGCCGCAGTGCCCAGCAGCGGATACATGGCCTCGTAGGTACGGTTCATAATGCCCTGTGCCGCGTACAGCAGCTCCTTGCCGCCGATGACGGTAATGAGCGAGGTATCCTTGAGCAGAACCACAAATTCGTTGCCCAGGGCCGGCAGCACCGACTTGATGGCCTGAGGGATCACGATGCTGACCATGGTGGTGACGTAATTGAGGCCCAGGCTGCGTCCGGCCTCCATCTGGCCGGGATCCACAGCCATCAGGCCGCCGCGGATGATCTCGGACACATAGGCGCCCGAGTTGATGCCCAGGCTCAGAGCACCGACCAGGGTATATTCACGGCTGGTCTTGAAAATGACCATGCTCATGATGAGCAGCTGGACCATCATGGGGGTGCCGCGGATGACGGTGGAGTAGACCTTGCAGATCAGGTTGAAAACGCCCAGCAACGGGTTATGGTGGCCGGGGCGCTGCTGGTCATGGGCCACACGGATCAGTGCGACCACGCCGCCCAGGATCACGCCCAATGCCAGCGCCAGAGCCGTGACAAGAAGCGTGGTCCCCACGCCTTCAATGTACAGCTTCCAGCGATCGGACACCAGAAATGCCTGATAGAATTTTACGAAGACATCCTGCCACAGAGTGAGCTCTGCGCCGCTTTTTGCCAGATTGGACAGCGTTTCGAACTGTGCTGCCAAGTCCATGCCCACATCCACCTTTCTTTCCGGTCGGTGCCGCGCCGGAAGGTCCCGGCGCTTTGTATTGATTGCCGCCATTGACGGCGCGGTCCCTGCCGCTTGGGGCGGCAACAAAAGAGAGAGCGGCCAGCCCGGCTCCTCTGCCAGGCGCGGACACAAGGTCCGCATGGTCGCCCTCCCCTTTCAGGCGGAATGTCCGCCTGTTGTGATTGATTCAGCCCCTGGCCGATCAGTCGGCATTGATGTACTTGTCGATGATGGACTGAACGGTGCCGTCAGCCTTCAGCTCTTCCAGAGCGCCGTTGAGGGCGTTCAGCAGCTGGGTGTTGCCCTTCTTGACGCCGATGGCGTAGTCCTCGTTGACGTACTCGGTATCCAGGATCTTCAGGCCGGGGTTTGCCTCAACAAATTCCTGAGCAGGAGCGTTGTCGATGACAACAGCGTCCACCTGGCCGTTCATCAGAGCCTGGACAGCGGTCAGGCCGTTGTCATAGGCGGTGACGTGATCAGCGCCAAAGCCGCCGTTCTCCACGGTGTCGGAGCAGTACAGGTCACCGGTGGTGCCGCGCTGCACGCCGATCATCTTGTCGTTGGCCAGATCATCCACAGAAGTGATGTCGGAATCCTCGGGGACGATGACCACCTGGATGCCGGTGGCGTAGCTGTCGGTGAAGTCCAGGTTGACCAGACGGTCCTCGGTGACGGAGACACCGGCCATGACCATGTCGCTCTTGCCGGTCTGAGCAGCCAGCAGGGCGGAGTCAAAGTCCATATCGTCGATGCGCAGCTCCAGGCCCAGCTTGTCGGCAATGGCCTGGGCGATCTCCACGTCGATGCCCTCGAAATCGCCGGCGTCATTGGTCATCTCGTACGGCGGGAAAGCCGCGTTGGTGGACATGATCAGCAGGCCGTCCTCAATGGTCTCCACGCCGGTGGCGGAAGCAGTCTCCGCGCTGGCCTCGCTGGAGGTCTCGGCGCTGGAGCTGGTGTCGGAGCTGGTATCGGCAGCGGTGGAGCTGCTCTCGGAAGAAGTGTTGCCGCAGGCTGCCAGGCTCAGGGCCATGACGGATGCCAGCAGAATGGAAGTCAGTTTCTTCATATTCATTCCCTCGTGTTCTCTCTTAGTATAAGGTATGGTTTGTATGTCCCGGCACGGCAGCTACCGCGTCCTCCCCGGTGACTTTACCAGTATGATGCATAAAAGCTACAATGTCAATGTATATTTTTCAATTTTGGCATTTTGTGTAGGGGGATTGCCGATGCGCCGCGTTTTTTGTGCAGTTTTTTTGCATTGCCGGCTGCGGGCCGTCCTCCGCCGCCCATGGCCCGAAATAAGGGTTTGGCGATGCATCGTCCATGGGCCGATTTTGGCCGCGGCGTATATTTACACAGAATCCCACTCCTGCTGCCGGTTCCTTTCCAAATCTTTCCCGCCGCCGAAAAACCGGCGCTCCGTCTCCCTTGCATCAAATTTGAATATTTATTCATATTTGTGAAAGTTTTTGCATCCGGCCGAGTGTCATGCATTTTGTCGGAAGCTGTCCTATTGACACCCATCCTCCCCGATGCTAGACTGAGACTGCTATAATAGGTATTGAATGCGGCAGAGACCGCATCCCGGCGTCATCTGGATACGCCGTCATAGGAGATCGCGCCCGTCACCCCGGGCGCAGGGGGGAATTGGAAACATGACATTAGCCGAATTATCCGTCGACCAGGACGCCCGCATCCGCACGGTGGGCGGCGAGGGAGCGCTTCGCCGTCATCTGCTGGACATGGGCCTGACGCCGGGCATTGAGGTTACGCTGCGCAAGGTTGCGCCCATGGGGGATCCCATCGAGCTGGAACTGCGCGGCTACGAGCTGACGCTGCGTCTGGACGACGCCCGCAAAATTGAAATTGAAGGGGTGCACGCCACCGACCGTGCCGCCCGCACCGAGGAGCGCCACGCACCGGTGCCCCATCCTGGCCGCGGCGAGATCAGCCGGGCGCCCAGTTACCGCTCCCGCAAGAGCGGCGACGTGATCCCCAAGGGTCAGCCGCTGACCTTTGCCCTGGCGGGCAACCAGAACTGCGGCAAGACCACCCTGTTCAACCAGCTGACCGGCTCCAACCAGCACGTGGGCAACTTTCCCGGTGTGACGGTGGACCGCAAGGACGGCCAGATCCGCGGCCATGCCGAGGCCACCGTCACCGACCTGCCGGGCATCTATTCCCTGTCGCCCTACTCCAACGAGGAGATCGTGACCCGGGATTTTCTGCTGCAGAACAAACCCACCGGCATCATCAACATTGTGGACGCCACCAACATCGAGCGCAACCTCTACCTCACCATCCAGCTGATGGAGCTGGGCATCCCCATGGTGCTGGCCCTCAACATGATGGACGAGGTCCGCGCCAACGGCGGCACCATCATGGTCAACCAGCTGGAGGAGCTGCTGGGCATCCCGGTGGTGCCCATCTCCGCCGCCCGCAACGAGGGCATTGACGAGCTGATCGAGCACGCCATCCACGTGGCCCGGCACCGGGAGGCCCCCGGCCGCATTGATTTCTGCGACGCCGGCGACCCTGACGATCCCAGAGGCGCCGTTCATCGCTGCATCCACGCCATCGTCCACCTCATTGAGGACCATGCCCGCCGGGCCGGACTGCCCCTGCGGTTTGCCGCCACCAAACTGGTGGAGGGCGACCAGCCCATTCTGGAACAGCTGCAGCTGGACCAGAACGAGAAGGAAATGCTGGAACACACCATCGTGGAGATGGAGCACGAGACCGGCACCGACCGGGAGGCCGCCCTGGCCGACATGCGCTTCCACTTTCTGGAAGGCCTCTGCGAACAGACCGTCGTCCGTCCCGCCGAAAGCCGGGAACATCGCCGCAGCGTGGAGCTGGACAAGATCCTGACCGGACGGTTCACCGCCATTCCCTGCTTCATCGTGATTCTGGCGCTGGTGTTCTGGCTGACCTTCGGGGTGATCGGCGCAGCATTGTCCGACCTGCTGACTCTGGGCATCGACAATTTCACCGCCCTGGTGGACGCAGGCCTTACCGCTTACGGCATCAACCCTGTGGTACATTCGCTGGTCATTGACGGCATCTTTGCCGGTGTGGGCAGCGTGCTGAGCTTTTTGCCCACCATCGTCACCCTGTTCTTCTTCCTGTCCATCCTGGAGGACACCGGCTACATGGCCCGTGTGGCCTTTGTCATGGACAAGCCCCTGCGCCGCATCGGCCTGTCGGGACGCAGCTTTGTCCCTATGCTGGTGGGCTTCGGCTGCTCGGTGCCTGCCATCATGTCCACCCGCACCCTCTCCTCCGACCGTGACCGCCGCATGACCGTCCTTCTCACCCCGTTCATGAGCTGCTCGGCCAAGCTGCCCATCTACGCCCTGTTCACGGCGGCTTTCTTCCCCCGCGGGCTGCGCCCCGTGGTGATGGTGGCGCTGTATCTCCTCGGCATCCTCTTCGGTGTGCTGTACGCCCTGGTGCTGCGCCATACCCGTTTCCGCGGCGAGCCGGTTCCCTTTGTCATGGAGCTGCCCAACTACCGTCTGCCCAGCCCCAAGAGCGTGGGCCAGCTGATCTGGGAAAAGGCCCGGGATTTTATCCAGCGCGCTTTCACCATCATCTTTGTGGCTACCGTCATCATCTGGTTCCTCCAGAGCTTCGACGCCCGCCTCAATGTGGTCACCTCCCCCGAGACCAGTCTTCTGGCCATGATCGGCGGCTGGATCGCTCCCATCTTCGCCCCCCTGGGCTTCGCCGACTGGCGGGTCTCCACCGCCCTCATCACCGGCTTCACCGCCAAGGAGAGCGTGGTCTCCACCCTGACCGTCCTGCTGGGCGGCAATACCGGCTTGCTGAATACCCTGTTCACTCCCTTCACCGCCATGGTGTTCCTGGTGTTCACCCTGCTGTACACTCCCTGTGTGGCCGCCATCGCCGCAGCCCGCCGGGAACTGGGCTCCGCCCGCGCCGCAGCCGGGGTGGTCGTTGTCCAGTGCCTCATCGCCTGGGTGGCCGCCTTCCTTGTCCACTGTATCGGCCTGCTGATCGGGCTGGCCTGATTTTCTCACCAAACAGGAGTTTCTCATCATGAATCTGCAAAGTTTTATCGTCCTTGTCATCATCTTTGTTCTTCTGGGCCTGGCCGTGGCTTTCATCGCCAAAAACGGCGGCTGGCAGGGCGGCTGCAGCGGTCACTGCGCCAGCTGCCAGCAGCGCTGCGCCCAGCAGAACAAAAAGACCGATGCGGACAGCCAGTCCAAGTGATCCTGCAGTCTGACCGCTGAGCAATCCGTACTATGTCATCCTTTGCCGCGTGTTCCTGCCTTCCGGCGGGGGTACGCGGCATTTGCTTTTTGCCCTGGTGCGAGGAGAGGGATTTATTTCCTGCCGTCCGGACGGCATTTTCACCGAATACCAGGGTATCCTGCCGTACAATGGGGGCATTGCCCTTCCGCACGCAAAATCCACCCAATTCTTCCCCTGTCTGCGGTTGCGAAACGGCCCCCGAACAGGTATACTGATTATGGGCTTTTGCAGCCCCGTGGGAGGACACACAATGAACGCCGAAGCATTTTGTTTTGATGGTTCCACACCCTGTGATCTTGACCGCCTGCCTACCGGCGCCGGAAAATACCGCGGCTGCAAGGCCGACTTTGCTCCCCGCACCGCCGCCAATCTCAAACAGATGGAGGCCCTGCAGGACGCCCTCTACGCCGACGGGCGGGAGGGGCTGATCATTCTGCTGCAGGCTCTGGATGCCGCCGGCAAGGACGGCACCGTCAAGCACGTCATGGGCGGGCTGAATCCCCAGGGCGTGGAGGTGCACAACTTCAAGCAGCCCACGGCGGAGGATCTGCGCCACGACTATCTGTGGCGGGTCAACCGTTGCCTGCCTCCCCGCGGCAGCATTGCCATCTTCAACCGCAGCTACTACGAGGATGTGCTGGTGGTGCGCATGCACGAGCTCTTCCGGGGCTACCGCATGGCCGACCGGGTGCTCCGGGATTCCGACAAAGAATTTTTTGAAAAGCGCTACCGCCAGATCCGCGACTACGAGGAATATCTGTATGAAAACAGTTTCCGGGTAGTCAAGATCTTTCTGCACCTGTCCAAGAAGGAACAGAAAAAGCGGTTTCTCGAGCGCATTGACGTGCCGGAGAAGAACTGGAAGTTTTCCCCCGACGACATCAAGGAACGGGGCCGCTTTGACGAGTACAACAAACTGTACGAGCAGGTCATCAACGCCACGGCCAGCCGCCACAGTCCGTGGTACGTCCTGCCCGCCGACCAGAAATGGTATACCCGGTATCTGGTCTCCGAGATCGTGGTGGATGCACTCAAACAGTGCAGCCCGCACTACCCGGTTTTGTCGGATGGCGACCGTGCCCGCCTGGCCGAAAGCCGCACGCTGCTCATGAACGAACCCGACTGACCCCACACGAAAGCGAGGGATGCGCATGGCCCCCATCCGGGTCCTGCAGATCATGCCGGCCATGGACGCCGGCGGCATGGAGACCTTCGTCATGAACGTCTACCGCGCCATAGACCGCACCAAGGTGCAGTTCGATTTTCTCTACCACTATGACAAGACCTGCTTCTACGACGAGGAGATTGCCGCACTGGGCGGGCGGATCCTCAAGCTGACCGTCCGCCAGGACAACAATCTGCCCCGCTATCTTCGCGCTCTGGATTCTCTGTTTGTCGAAAATCCCCAGTACCGCATCATCCACGGCCATTACAGCGGGTTCGGCATGTTTTACAACCGTGCCGCCAAACGCCGGGGGGTCCCGGTGCGGGTGGGGCACAGCCACAACACCGCCTACGAGCCCAATCTGGTGGGGACCCTTGACCGGCTGATGAGCAGCCGGTTCGATCATCTGCTCACCGACCGGTTCGCCTGCAGCCAGAAGGCCGGGGAGATGCTGTTCGGGCATCATCCCTTCACTGTGCTGCCCAACGGCATCCCGGTGGATGCCTTTGCCCACCCCGCCCCCGGTGCACGGGCTGCCCTGCGGGCTGAATTCGGCGTGGCGGAGAACGCTCCCCTGCTGGGGCATGTGGGACGCTTTTCCGCCCAGAAAAACCACAGCGGGCTGCTGGATATCTTTGCCGAAGTCCATCGCCGCCGCCCCGACGCCCGTCTTTTGCTTTTGGGCACCGGCACCCTGGAGGCCGACGCCCGCGCCAAGGCCAAGGCCCTGGGGCTTGAGGATGCCGTCATCTTTGCGGGGGTGCGCAGCGACACCGCCGCCTGCTACGCCGCCATGGATGCCTTTTTGCTGCCCAGCCTGTTTGAGGGGCTGCCCGTGGTCCTGGTAGAGGCCCAGACGGCCGGGCTCCCCTGCTTTGTTTCGGATACCGTTGACCGGGGTGCGGCCTTTGCGGACGGCGTACACTTTCTTTCTCTGAACTCTCCTGCCGCATGGGCGGACGCCCTGTGCAGTGCGCCCCTGCGCCGCAACCCCGATGCCCTGGCCCAGGCCCGCGCCGCCGGGTACGACGTGCGGACCTCCGCCCAGCGGCTGCAGGAATTCTATCTCCGGCGGTATGCCGAGGTGGAAGCATGAGGGCGGCGCGCATCGGCGTGGTGGTGCCGGTCTACAACGCGGCGGAATATCTGCCGCTGTGCCTCGACTCCATCGCCGCCCAGAGCTTTGCCCGGTTCTGCTGCGTCCTGGCCGACGACGGCTCTACCGACGGTTCGGGAGATATCTGCGATACATACGCCCGGCGGGACCCCCGTTTTTCCGTACTGCACCTTCCAAACGGCGGTGCGGCAGCTGCCCGTGCCGCCGGTGTGCGGGCGATCTCCTGCGAGTACATCGCCTTCTGCGACGCCGACGACCTGCTGCATCCCCGGTTTTTGCAGACACTGCTGCATGCCGCCGAACAAAGTGGCCTGCCCATCGCCTGCTGCCGGTACGACACCTTCACCGAGGCGCCGTCCCTCAATGCGGCCCCGCCGGAGACTTTCACCGAGCTGGAGGACCCCCATCATCTGGAAGCCCTCCTCCACGATCACCGGGTGGATTACAGCCTGTGCAACAAGCTGTATGACGCCAATCTGATGCAGCCGGAGTTTCTCGACAACGGTCTGGCTCACAACGAAGATCTCCTGGCCAACTGGAAGGCCTTCTGTCTGGCACCGGGTATGGCATTCTGCGATTTTGCGGGCTACCACTACCGCCAGCATTCCGCCTCGGCCAGTCACCATACCCTGACGGTGAAAGAGCTGGAGGACCACCGCGCCGCCGCTGCCGCCATCCTGGACCAGGCTCCTGACGCACTGCGGCAAAGCGCCGGGGCATTCTACTACGAAAAACTCACCTATCTGGTCACCCGCATCCTCCGCCTGCCCGCGGATGCTGCCCTTGACCCGATTTTGCACCAGCTCACCGACGAGCTGCGCCGGGGTGAGCACGACCCGCTGCTGGGTGCCAATCCCATCCTGCCCCCTGCGGTGCGGATCGCCTCCCGCGCCGCTGTGCATGCGCCTTGGCTGCTGCGGGCGGTCTGCCGCCTTGTGCTGCATGACCGCGCCTAATCTTTCCCTTTGACTTTCCGTGCTTGCCGTATTGCTGAAAAAGGAGCTTTTTGATGCGCTTTTTATTGATTGTTGACAGTGTGGAATCGCCCCAGGCCGTCAACCCCGAACTGGGACGGCGGCTGGCTGCCGAACTTGCTGAGCAGGGGCATCAGGTCCATCTGCTGGAGCTGTGGGACGGGGAGACGCCGCCCCCCGCCCCCGCCGGTGCCGGCACCCCCAACGGCGTGGTGCTGCACGACCTGGCCTTTGCCGATGAGCGGATGATGAACCGCGCTCTGGAAAACGGTTCCCGCCAGGGCAGCCCCATCCCGGTGCGGCTGGCCCGGCTGGCCCGCCATCCTGCCGCTGTGGAAGCTGCCTTCCGCCAGCTGGTGCTGCGCCGTCCCCGCCGCCAGGAGGATACCCGCCGGGAGATCGAGCGTCTGGACGCTATCTATCATTTTGATTTTGTCACCGCCGTGGCCGCCCCCTACCGTGCCGCCTTCGCCCTGGAGGAGGCCAGCATCGTGGGCAAAAAGGTCCTGTGGCTCATGGACCCCTACGCCGCCAACCGGACCTACCAGGCCCCCGGCGGCTGGGCCCGGGAACTGCAGCTGCTGCGCTCGGCCCACACGTTGTTCGTCACCCGCCAGGCCATGTCCGACTACGAAAGCGGCCCGCTGGCCCCCTGCCGGGACAAGGCTTTTGAGCTGGCCTTTCCCGCACTGGTGCCGCCCCAGGCGGAGATCTACGATCCCAGCCGCGGTACCGGCCCCATGGACTGCGTTTTCTGCGGCACACTCTATCCGGGCATCCGTACCCCGGATTTTGCCCTGGAACTGTTTGCCAAGCTCAACAGTCCCGATGTCCGCCTGACCATGGTGGGCCGCGGCTGGGAATCCTTTGCTTCCCAGGCCGACGCCGCCCGCAAGGTTCTGGGCGGACGGGCGCAGCTGTCCGGGCCGGTCTCCGCCACCCGGGCCCGTACCCTCACCGCCGGGGCCGACATCCTCCTGAATCTGGGCAATGCCGTCAGCAACCAGATTCCCAGCAAACTGTTTGAATATTTCGGCACCGGCAAACCGATTCTGCATCTCTCCCCCCGGGCGGATGACGCGGTGCTGCCCTATCTCCAGCGCTACCCGCTGGCCCTTGTCCTGTCCGAGCAAGAGGGCGCCACCCCCGACGTACTGGCCCGGCTGAACGCCTGGCTGCGGGAGATGCGCGGCCAGTCCTTCTCCTACGAGAAAGCGGCCGGGCTTTTCCCTGAATACACCCCGGCCGCCGTGGCAAAGCGGTTTGTTGAAGTCATCACCCGGTAATTGCTGCCGGAGAGAAAGGAGCCTCCCATGCCCAGAATCTTATGGCTGGTCAGCATCACCCTGCCCGAGGCCGCCGCGGCCTGCGGGCTTTCCGCTGCCGAGGTGGGCGGCGGCTGGCTGACCGGCATGCTGGACGCTCTGGCTCCCGCCGCCGACCTGACGGTATGCAGTCTGGACGCCCGGGTCAAGGCCCCCGTGCACGGCAGCGCGGGCGGCGCCCACTTTGTGGTGCTGCCCCCGGACTCGGGGTTTGACGACCTGCTGGGCGGCGGCTTTGACCTTGTCCACATCTGGGGCACCGAGTACGAGGCGGCCGCCCAAATGCAGGCAGCCGCAGCCCGCCGGGGTCTGCCGGTCCTGGTGGGGATCCAGGGCGTCATGAGAGACTGCGCCGCCCATCTGTGCGACGGGGTCCCCCGGAAGTATCTGCATTCCAACGCCATCCAGCGGGCCATCGACCGGGTGGTGCCGGGCGCCCTGCTGGACGGCATGCAGAAGCGTTTTGACGCCCTGGCCCGAAGTGAAGCCAATCTGCTGTCCGGCGCCAAATATGTGACCGGACGCACCACCTTTGACCGCCGCGCTGTGGCTGAGCTGGCCCCCGGCGCCCGGTACTACCGCTGCAACGAGACGCTGCGCCCCGCCTTTGTCCACAGCAAAGAGCTGTGGCACGCCCGGGAATTCGGCCGCGGCCCGGTACTGCTCATGAGCCAGGGCAACTACCCCCTCAAGAACCTGCACACCGTTCTGCGGGCTCTGCCCGCTGTGCTGCGGCGCTGGCCCGGCACGGTGCTGCGGGTGACCGGGTGGCCGCCGCTGGACAAAGGCCCCTTACTGCGTCCGGTCATCGACTGGATGTTCCCCTACCAGAGCTACTGCAAGCATCTGATCCGGGAAAACGGCCTGGACGGGCATGTGGTCTACACCGGTCCCCTGCCCGCCGAAAAAATGCGGCAGGCTTTTCTGGATGCCGACCTCTTCCTGCTGCCCTCTTACAGTGAGAACAGCCCCAACAGTCTGGGGGAAGCCATGCTGCTGGGAATGCCCTGCGTAGCGGCCGCAGCGGGCGGCATCCCCGACATGGCGGGCGGCGGCGCCGATGCTGTGCTGTACAGCCCGCCGGGAGATGCCGATGCCCTGGCGGAGGCGATCACTTCGGTGCTGGCCCGCCCCGACCATGGTGCAGCCATAGGCCGCACGGCACGGGAGCATGCCCGCGTCACCCACGACCCTGTCGCCAATGCCGCCCGCATGCTGGAAATCTACGACGCCATTCTCAAGGCGGAAAAGGAGTTCCCAAATGTCAACGCCTGAGCTCGCCCCCGTCAGTGTCATCATCCCCTGCTACAATGCGGCGGATACCCTGCGCCGGGCGGTGGACGGCGTTCTGGACGGGGCGCCCGCCAACCTGGAACTGCTGCTGGTGGACGACGGCTCCACCGACGCCACCCCCGCCCTGTGCGACGAGCTGGCCGCCGGGGACGGGCGCATCCGGGTGCTGCACCGCAAAAACGGCGGTGCTTCCGCGGCCCGCAACGCAGGTCTGGATGCCGCCCTGGGAGACTGGGTCCTCTTTGTGGACGCCGACGATACCCTGACCCCCGGCCTGTGGCAGGCGTTGGGGGAGGCGTTTGCAGCCGACCCGGGGATGGTGCTGTTCGGCATCGACCGGGCCAGCGGTCCCAATCCCTGTCCCCTGGCGCCGGGGTATTATGCCGATCCGTCCGCCCTGGGAAAGGCGCTGCGGCCCCTTCTGTTCGAGAGCGGCTATCTGGCCGCGCCCTACGGGAAGGTATTCTCCGCCAGAGCGCTGCGCACCGCAGGAATGCACTTTGACGAGGCCCTCAAAGTCAACGAAGATGTGCTGTTCAACACAGTTTTTTTACAAAATACCATTTCCATTTTCTGCCTGCCGGGTGTATACTATTACCAATATGATCAAAAGTGGGGATCTTTGTCCCGGCGCCTGCGGGGTGATCTGCTGAAAGCGGAAGCCCGCTGTGCCCCGGAACTAAAGACTATGCTGCTGCGCTGGGGATATCCCCCCGAATCCTTTCTCAGGGAAAGCCGTCTGCGGGCCTGTCTGAACCAGTACGGTCTGCTGACCGGCTGTCCGGGAAAAATGCCCTATGCGGAACGGCGGGCCCTGTTTGCCGAGATCCTGGCCCAGCCGGATGCCCGTGCCGCCCTGCAGGAGCAGCTTCGCCATGACGCCCACCCGCTGCTGGCCCTGCCGTACCGGCTGGGTGTCGCATGGAACCTGCCGGGGCTGCTGGCCGGGTATACACTTTTGAAAAACCGGTTTTTATGATAGAATTCTTCCGGCGCCGGACGGCGTCTTGATGAAATGCCATACACAAGGAGCGACCGATGTCCACCCCGAGACTCAGCATCATCACAACGGTATACGATGCCAAAGACTACCTGCCCGCCACAGTGCAGAGCATTCTGGCCCAGACCTTTGCGGATTTTGAGCTTCTGCTGGTGGAGGATGGCAGTCCCAACGGCTGCGGGGAACTCTGTGACGAGCTGGCCAGGCAGGATGTCCGCATCCGGGTATTCCACAAGCCCAACGGCGGTCCGGCCTCGGCGGCAAACGTGGGGCTGGAAAATGCTCGGGGGGATTACATCGGCTTTGTGGATTCCGACGATCTCATCCAGCCGGATATGTATGCCCGGCTGTTCGCTGCGCTGGAGGCCCATCCCGGGGCCCGCCTGGCGGCCTGTGCCGGGGACGCCATCGACGACAGGGGAAATCCCATTCCCGGCCAGAAGGTTGCCTGTTCCCTTACCGGGGAATGCAACGCCATGGATCTGCTGCTGGAGACCTTCAAGACCGGCAGCTTTTACGGGCCGCTGAGCTGGAACAAACTGTTCGATGCCCGGCTGTTCCGGGACAAGAACATCCGCTATGACGAGAGCATGTTCTTTGGCGACGACGCCAGCGTGCTCCATCTGGTATTTGAGGGAGAGCGGGCGGTCTGCCTGCCCGATGCACTGTACCATTACCGCACCCGTGCCGGCCAGATGACCGGAGCTGTTTTTCCGCCCCGCAAGCTGGACGATCTGCGGATGTACTGGGACTGGCTGAGCTATTTTGCAGCCCGGCCGGATTCCGAGGAATACTACCAATGGGCGGTTGCCTGGTATTGGAAGGTTTTTTATCAATTCTGGGTTTTGTCCGGCGAGGCAGGAAATCTTGCCCAGCTCAAGCCCGGTTTTCTGAAACACAAAAAGCATCTGGACAGCCTGCTGCCCGACATTTTGCGGTGCCCGTACATCGCTGCGGGCGAAAAGGTCCGCGCCGTCCTGTTCATCGCCAGCCCCGGGCTGACCTGGCAGGCGGCCCGCACCTGGGGACGGCTTTGCAGATTTGGGAGGGGTTAAAACTATGGAACGTATCTGTGTGAGCGTGATCATTCCGATCTACAACACCAAAACCTGGCTGGAAGAATGCGTTCGGAGTGTTCTGGACCAGCAGTTCGATCAGCCGTTTGAAGTCATTCTGGTGGACGACGGCTCCACCGACGGCTGCAGCGAGCTCTGCGACGAATTCGCCAAAAAGGACGTCCGCATCCGGGTCATCCATCAGGAGAACCAGGGCCTTTCCGCCGCCCGCAACACCGGTATTGATGCCGCCCAGGGCCGCTACTACGCCTTTGTGGACTCGGACGATATTCTGCGCCCTGCCTATCTGCAAAAGCTCTTTGACGCCTGCGAGAAGCATGACGCCTACATGGCCATCTGCGCCGTGGAGGACGTGCGGGAGGACGGCACCAGCGAGGAACCGCCTGCCTACACCATGCCCACCGAGGTGGGGGTGTTCACCGGCAAAGACCTGCTCAACAACTTCTATGCCGCCAACGGCACCTACTACACCGTGGCGTGGAACAAGCTCTACCGCGCCGAGGTATGGAAGCTGCTCCACTACCCTGAGGGCCGCCTGCATGAGGATGACTTCGTCGCCCACCGCCTGTTCTGGCGTTGCGACAAGGTGGTCTGCCTGGACGATCAGCTTTACTGCTACCGCCTGAGCAGCGGCAGTATCTGCCGTTCCAACATCAAGCCCGAGGCCTTCGATGCCGTGGACGGCCTGGCCGACCGCTACCGCTTCTTTGTGGAGAACGGCGCTGACCGCACTGTCATCGACTGCGCCTACGCGGCCTGCTGGCGGCGGTATCTCTTCCTCTGCGCCAAGGTGCGCCAGTCTCCCGAGCCTGCCCTGGTCAAGGCGATTTCCAAGGAACAGTTCCTGATGCAGGGACTCATCAGCTATCTGCCCAACTGCAAGCAGCTGAAAATGACCGAAAAACTGTCGGCCGCCCGCTGGTCCATGATGCCTGCGGAAAGCCTGTGCCCCGTAAAGAAGTAACGGGAAAAGTAATCTTTGTGTGAGGAGGCCCGGCCGTGCCGCTTGTCAAGCCGGACAAAAAAACGGAAAAGCGCCCCCGTGTGCTGCTGATTCCCCCTGCCGATCTGCCCGTGCCCGCGGTGCGCGGCGGCGCGGTGGAAACGCTCATCACCCATCTGATCCGGGAAAATGAGCGTCAGGGAAAGCTGGATCTTTTGTGCGCCAGTGTGCTGGACGCCGACGCCAAGGCGGCAGCCGCCGATCTGCGCTATACCAAAATGATGTACATTGCCCGTCCCCGGGGACACCGCCGCTACTGGCCCATGGTGTTCATCGAGCGGTGTTTCGGCGTGGCGGCGCCCTATGAGCCCTGGTATCAGAAGGTCCAGCTCTCGCTGGCGCTGGAGCTGCCCCCGCCCGACTGGATCGTCGCCGAGGGCGGCAACCTGACCCAGTTCGGCGCCATCAGCCGCATGTTCGGCCGCAAGCGCTGCCTGGCCCATCTCCACGGCCTGACCCAGTGCAGCCGTCAGATGGATGACATCTACGGCGGCGTTCTGGCCCTGAGCGAATTTATCCGGAATGAGTACCTGAAAACCAGCACTTTGGACCGGAAAAATGCCTTTATTCTTCACAACTGCATCGACACCCAACGGTTTACCCCCGGTGAGCCCGACGCCAGGCTGCGCGCTTCGCTCGGTTTTGCACCGGAGGATTTTGTTGTGCTGTTCTGCGGGCGGCTGGAACCTGACAAAGGCATCCACCGTCTGCTGGAGGCCATCTCCTCCCTGTCCGACCCGCACATCAAGCTGCTCATTGTGGGCAGCCCCTTCTTCGGCCGCACCCAGTCCAGTCCTTTCCTGAAAAAGCTGGAGGCACAGGCCCGTGCCCTGGACAGCCGGGTCCGGTTCACCGGGTTCATCCAGAACGACAATCTGCCCGACTACTACCGTCTGGCCGACCTGGTCTGCGTCCCCACCATGGTGCAGGAGGCCGCGGGCCTGGTGGCCATCGAGGCCATGGCCTGCGGCCGCCCGGTGCTGGCCACCCGCAGCGGCGGCATGCCGGAGTATCTGGCCGGCAGCCAGGCGGTGCTGGTGGATCTGAACCGGGACGTGGCCGGGCAGCTTGCCTGGGCCATTGAAATGCTCCGCGACCATCCCGAACTGCGCGCCGAGATGGGCCGCGCCGGGGCTGAGGCCGCCAAACAGTTTTCGGTGGCAGCCTTTTACGACAACTTTGTCCGCATCCTGACCGAAATGGGGGAACGCACATGAAGTCCGCCGTCTGCGTCATTGTTCCGGTCTACAAGGCGGTGCACACCCTGGACCGCTGTGTGGAGAGTGTGCTCTGCCAGGAGGTTCCCGGCGGGGTCAGCTGCATCCTGGTGGACGACGGCAGCCCCGACGAATCGGGCGCCATGTGCGACGCCTGGGCCGCCCGGGATCCCCGCATCCGGGTCATTCACAAGGAGGACGGCGGTGTTTCCAGTGCCCGGAACGCCGGGCTGGAAATTGCCGATGCCCGGTACATCGTCTTTCTGGACTCCGACGATGCCCTGCGGGAGGGCGCACTGGAAGCCGCCCTCGCTGCGCAGCAAGAACACCCGGGCAGCTTTGTGATCTGGCACTACACTACCGATCTGCTGGACGATGCCCCCGCCGAGGGAGATGCTGCCCCGCGGCCGGCCTCGTCACTGGCTAGGCTGTATCTCGACTGTCTGATCGCCATGCCCTGGAACAAGCTCTACCGGGGGGATCTTCTGCGGGAGCTTCGATTTGACGAATCGTATACCCTTGGAGAGGATTTACAATTTGTATTGGATTACATTGCCTGCCTGAACCGTGAAAGCAAAAACTGGTCCTTTGCCGTGGTGGACGCCCCCCTGACCTGGTACAACTGTGATAATACCGGCACCAGTCTTTCCACCCGCTATCACGACGATTACTGCGACATCTGGCCCCGGCATTTTGCCAAGCTCAATGCCGCCTGTGACGCCGTGGGTGCCCCGCAGGAGGATCTGCTGCCCCTCCACCGGGCCGAGCTCACCGTCCTGGCCGAGGGCGCCGCCGACATTCTGCGGCGGGATCCCTCCCCTGCCGGGCTGCGCCGGGACAAGGCCGACAAGGCGCTGTCCGGGACCTGGCTGCGGGGTCTTTTGAAAACCATGCGCCGGGAGAAAAACTACTCCGCCTACTATCTCCCGGTGTGGTGGCGCAACCTGCACCTGCTCTACTCCATGGCCGAGGCCCGCCGCCTGAACAAGCCGCTGTACGGCAAGATGGACTGGCTGGGGTATTACCTGTTTCTGGGACGGCGCCGCCGGGAGTGACCGCACGCCTCTCCGCCGCCTGTCGTCGCTTTGTTTCACCGCCCAGCGGGCATAGAGGCCGGGTCTCTCGTTTCAAAGGGTTCCCCATGTGCCCGGTACCGCCGCTTTCTTTCAACCGTCCGTGGAAAACCGAATTCTTCCATCACAGCCGTCCGGCTCCTGTCAGCCCGGGCGGCTGTTTTTTTGTAAAGATTTTTGCATAGGTCTTGATTTGCGGCGAAATACTGAGTATGATAGACACAGAAGATGTTAGCATAAAGCAACTAAAGTTTGTTAAAGTAAACCACATTGCTTTTCGCCACTTCGGAAAGGAAGGTTCCTATGAATTATCTTGAGATTGAACAGGTCGTCGGCCGTGAGATCATTGACTCCCGCGGCAACCCCACCGTGGAGGCGGAGGTCCGCCTTGCCGACGGTACCATTGCCCGGGGCGCTGCTCCCAGCGGTGCTTCCACCGGCGAGTTTGAAGCCCTGGAACTGCGCGACGGCGATGCCTCCCGCTACGGCGGAAAAGGCGTTGCCAAGGCCGTGGAAAATATCAATACCATCATAAACGAGACGCTGACCGGCATGGATGCCTCGGACATTTACGCCGTGGACCGCGCCATGATCGCCGCCGACGGCACCAGGGACAAGTCCCGTCTGGGCGCCAACGCCATTCTGGCCGTCTCCATCGCCTGCGCCCGGGCGGCAGCGGCTTCGCTGGACATCCCCCTCTACCGTTTTCTCGGCGGCATTGCGGGCAACAAGCTGCCCGTGCCCATGATGAACATTCTGAACGGCGGCGCCCATGCCGCCAACACGGTGGACGTGCAGGAATTCATGATCATGCCCGCGGGGGCACCCTCCTTCCGGGAAGGTCTGCGCTGGTGCACCGAGGTGTTCCATGCCCTGCAGGGCCTGCTCAAGGCCAAGGGCCTCACCACCTCGGTGGGGGACGAGGGCGGTTTTGCCCCCGACCTGGCCAGCGACGAGGAGGCCATCGAGTATATTCTGGAGGCGATCCGCAAGGCAGGCTATGAGCCGGGCAAGGATTTTGTCCTGGCCATGGACGCCGCCTCCAGCGAGTGGAAAACCGGCGAGAAGGGCCGCTACAAGCTGCCCAAGTGCGGCAAAGAGTTCACCTCCGCCCAGCTGGTGGAGCACTGGAAGGAACTGGTGGACAAATATCCCATCTACTCCATCGAGGACGGCCTGGATGAGGAGGACTGGGAAGGCTGGCAGCTGCTGACCCGGGAGCTGGGCGACCGCGTCCAGCTGGTGGGCGACGACCTCTTCGTCACCAACACCGAGCGGCTGTCCAAGGGCATTGCCCTGGGCTGCGGCAACTCCATCCTCATCAAGCTCAATCAGATCGGCTCGGTGTCCGAGACGCTGGAAGCCATCAAGATGGCTCACAAGGCGGGCTACACGGCCATTGCCTCCCACCGCTCCGGCGAGACGGAGGACACCACCATCGCCGACCTGGCCGTGGCTCTCAACACCTGCCAGATCAAGACCGGCGCCCCCAGCCGCAGCGAGCGTGTGGCCAAGTACAACCAGCTGCTCCGCATCGAGGAGGAACTGGGCGACGGCGCAGTCTATCCGGGCTTCGGTGCCTTCAACATCAGGCGCTGAGCGATTTGCCGCAAAATACCTTTTTCATACGCTGACCGTCAGGGCCGGGAACTTCCGCCGGGAGTTCCCGGTCTTGTTTTGTATGGGCATGACGGAAACGGTGTCTGCCCGGACGGGCACATCCCCATGCCGCAGAATGCCGCGAGTCTTTTTCTCGGATACAGGCGGTACGGTCCGGCGGAAAAATGCAGAGGGCGGCCTCCCCTGCTCCGCCTGGTTTTGCCCGGTACAGGCCGCTTTTTCGGGGTGAAAAGGGGCGGCAAATTTCTCCGTGGAACGCCGCGGTGAAGGGGTACCGGATTTGTAATTTACTGCCATCCATGGTACAATAGGCGTGTATATGAATTTTTGCGAAAGTACAGGTAATGAATCTATGGCGGAACAACTGCAGACCAACGCCTCCAACGGCGAATGGACCACCATTATCCGTCCCCGCACCGGCTGGTTTGACATCGACCTGCAGGAGCTGTGGCGGTATCGCGACCTGATCGTCCTGTTTGTCAAGCGCAACTTTGCCGTGCTGTACAAGCAGACCATTCTTGGCCCGGCATGGGTGCTTCTCAACCCGCTGCTGACCAGCGTGCTCTTTAACGTAGTGTTCGGCGGCATTGCGGGCCTTTCCACCGACGGCACCCCCTCCTTCCTGTTCTACATGGCGGGCAATACCGTCTGGACCTTTTTCTCCAGCTGCATCAACAATACCGCCAACACCTTTGTGGCCAACAGCCAGGTGTTCGGCAAGGTGTATTTTCCCCGGCTCACCATGCCCATCAGCCAGGCGTTGACCAGCCTCATCAACTTCCTGATTCAGGCGGCCATGTTTGTGCTGTTCTGGCTCTATTTCTTCTTCACCGGGGCGGATATTCACCTCACCGCCTGGATGTGGGCTGTTCCGCTGGTGCTGGTCCAGACCATGCTGCTGGGCCTGGGTGTGGGCATCATCGTCTCCAGCCTGACCACCAAGTACCGTGACCTGGCCATCGCCGTCAGCTTCGGCGTACAGCTGTGGATGTATGTTTCCCCCGTGGTCTACCCGCTGTCCACCCTGGGAGAAAGTCCCCGCCTCGCCTTTTTGATGCGTCTCAATCCCATGACCGCCCCCATCGAGATTTTCCGCACCGCCACGCTGGGTACCGGCTCGGCGGAAATGGGGATGTTCGTGTACAGTCTGGTGTTCACCGCCGTGGCCCTTGTCCTGGGCGTGGTGCTGTTCAGCCGGATCGAAAAAACCTTTATGGACACGGTGTAAGGGGGCAGCTATGGCATCCAACAACAGAACGCCCGTCATCCAGGTGACGGGGCTGAAAAAGCAGTACAAGCTGGGCCAGATCGGCGGCGGCACCCTGACCCACGACCTTCAGAGCTGGTGGGCGCGTGTCCGCGGCAAGGAGGACCCCAACACCGTCATCGGCACCGATACCCGGCTGTTCGGCCAGACCTTCATGGCCCTCAATGGGGTAGATCTCACCGTCTACCAGGGGGAAGCCCTGGGCATCATCGGCCGCAACGGAGCAGGTAAGTCCACCCTGCTCAAGATCCTCTCCCGCATCACCGCCCCCACCGAGGGCGAGATCCGGCTGAAAGGCCGGGTGGCCAGCATGCTGGAAGTGGGCACCGGTTTCAACAACGAGATGACCGGCCGGGAAAACATCTACATGAACGGCGCCATCCTGGGCATGACCAAGGCCGAGGTGGACGCCAAGCTGGATCAGATCATCGAATTTTCCGAGTGTGGGGACTTCATCGACACCCCCGTCAAGCGGTATTCCAGCGGTATGTTCGTCAAGCTGGCCTTCGCTGTGGCGGCCCATCTGGACAGCGAGATCATGGTCATGGACGAGGTCCTGGCCGTGGGCGACATGAAGTTCCAGCAGAAATGCCTGGGCAAAATGAGCGACGTGGCCGGTCAGGAAGGCCGCACCGTCCTCTATGTCAGCCACAACATGTCCACCATCCGCCAGCTGTGCACCCGCTGCGTGGTGCTGGACAAGGGCCGGGTCATCTTTGACGGCGACGTGGAACAGGCCATTGCCGTCTACATGGATACCACCGACGTCAACGTGGTCCACTACGACCTGGCCGACGTCTCCCGCATGAACCAGAGCGCGGGCAAGCGGCTGCGCCTGGAGACCCTGGACTTTGTGGACAAAGAATCCAGCGTCTTTGCCGACACCGAGAAAATGCGCATCCGCATCACCTGGCGGGTGTCCGAACCCTTTGCCGGGGTGCACATGAAGATGAATCTGCATTACCGGGATTCCTCCCCCGTGGGCATCACCCACCCGGTGGACCTGGGCCCCGCCCAGCCCGGAAAGCTGTATGTCTCCGAATTCGAGTTTGACCCGTCGCTTTTGGGCGAGGGCCAGTATTTCTTCTATCTCGACATCTTCGACGGTGCCCTGGCCCAGGCGGTCTGTCTGGACAAGCCGGTCACCGAGTTTGCCTTTGAGGTCACCAGCGGCGACCTCTCCATGCCCGAGTGGGCCTCCGGCTGGGGCCGTATCCACTTCCCGCCGGTCAAGGTGCTGACCTCGGGGGCGGAGGGATGAGGGATGGCAAAGCCGGATCTTTACATCTGCCACACCGCCTATCACCTGCTCATCGCCCTGGTACGCGCCCTGCGCGCGGGGGGCGGGCAGGCGGTCTGGCTCAGCGAGCAGCTGCCCGACGCCGAGGCCCTGGCGGCTTCCCATAAGCTGGACGGCATTTTTTCCGAAGTCTGTGTCCTGCACGAGTCCCGCTGGCAGGGAACCGTCACCGGTCCCCTTGCCCACATCCGCAACCGCCGGGCTTACGAGAAGGCCGGTGCCGGGCCGGTGCTGGACAAGCATGCCTACCATACCATCTACATCAGCAACGACTGGAGCGCGGTGGGGCGGTATCTTCAGGACTGCCGGGCGCCCTACACTCTCTGTGAGGACACCCTGGGCGGCACGCTGGACCCCGACCAGCATCTGCTGGACGAGCAGCGTACTGCCCCCGATTTCAAGGCCCGCCGCGAGGGGCAGGGCTACCTCTACTGGGGGGACAGCTCCGTCTGCCAGGCCGTGGAGAGCGAGAACGCCTCCCAGTGCGTGCTCTTTCCGCCGGAAAAGCTTCTGACCTTTTCCAAGGCGGAGCTTCTGGAAAGCCTGTCCGATGAGGAGAAGGCCGCCGTGCGCAAGGTCTTTCTGACAAGGCCGCTGCCGGACGATCCTGCGGTTTTCTCCCGGGCGACCCTTTTGCTGCCCCGCAGTTTTGTGGACGACGGCCGCATGGACCAGGACACCCAGAACCGGATGTTCCAGGCCGTGGCCAGGCAGTATGCCGACGGTCCCCTCTTCATCAAGACCCATCCCCGGGATACCACCGATTACGGCGCACTGTTTCCCGACGCGGTGGTCCTGGAGCGCACCATGCCCAGCGAGGTGCTGAATTTCTGTCTGCCGGGCAAGTTCCGCCGGGCGGTCACGGTGCAGAGCTGGGTACTGCGGGGCTTCACCGCCGCGGAGGAGAACATCTTCCTCTCGCTGGAGGACGCTCTGGCCCTGATTGGATGATGGTTGTTCCGCTTTTCTCTTTCCCAACGCAGAAAGGATGGCGAAGCTGATGTTCTGGCACAAGGTACAGCGCTTTTTGGCCATTGCCATGGGTGCCTTTTTCGGCATCTTTCTGGGGTATTGTCTGTGGACGGCATGGGACCATATGGCCCGCCCCGAATTGTATGCCATGAACTCCGCCCCCTGGTGGGTGGGGGTGCTGGTCTATGGCATCGGCTGTGCTATCTGTGAGCTGGTGCTGCTGGCCGGCTGGCTGTTCGCCCGTTTCCGGGCAGGGAAAGTTTCTCCGCCCGATTCAGACAAAAAATGATGGACCACTGAACGATCCCGGCTGGTCCTGTCCCCCTGCTGCGGCAGACAGGACGGAGCGATCCGGGCGGAGATTGGGATTCTCGTTTCTCCGCCGGAGTTGCCCCGCCGGGCAGAAAGGACATGTTCTGTTATGAAAACCATTGCTGTGATTCCCGCACGGTACCAGAGCTCCCGCATGCCGGGCAAGCCGCTGGCCGATATTCTGGGCCGTCCCATGATCTGGTGGGTCTGGCAGGAGGCCAAAAAGTGTGCCGCCCTGGACGATGTGGTCATCGCCACCGACGACGGGCGCATTGCCGAGGCCTGCCGCCAATACGGCATGGAATACTGCATGACCAGCCCCGACCACGACACCCCCACCGGGCGCATCTGGGAGGTCAGCACCCGGGTGGAGGCCGATCTCTATCTGCAGGTCATGGGGGATGAGCCTCTCATCAACGTGAAGGCCTTTGACCTGATCCTGCCCAGGACCCTGCCCGACGATCCCTACTATGTGGCGGTGCTGACCAACATCATGGAGCACCCCGCCGATGTCATCGACTTTTCCAACCAGAAGGTGGTCACCAATGCAGCCCGGGAGATCCTGATGATCTCCCGCAGTCCCATCCCCTACCCCAAGGGAACGCTGGACTTTGAGTACGAAAAAGTCACCGGCATCCAGCTGTACAGCCGTCAGGCGCTGGCCTTCTACCACGATACCCCCAAGTCGCTGCTGGAGCGGGCTGAGGAGAACGATATGATGCGCTTTGTGGAAAACGGCCACAAGGTGCATGCCATCGTCAGCCCCTACAAGACCGTGAGCGTCGACACCCCGAAAGATCTCACCCTGGTCGCCCGCATCCTCACCGAGCGCGGCGCGGCTGTTCAGGATTGAATCTCACACAACATTTCATCGCAGTTCTTCTGCCCAAAAGGAGGCATTTTACCATGGGAGACATCAAACTGCTTGACTGCACGCTGCGCGACGGCGGCTACGTCAACGACTGGAAGTGGGGCTTTTCCCCCGCCCGGGACATCATCCGCACCCTGACCCGTGCCGGGGTGGACATCGTTGAAGTGGGTTTTCTGCGCAACGTGGCCGAGTACGACCCCAACATCACCGTCTGCAACACCATTGAGGAGCTCAACCGCCTGCTGCCCGACGATCCCCGGGGAACCATGTACTCCGGCATGGCCATGCGCTCCAATTACGACATCAGCAAGCTGTCCGAGTACCAGGGCAAGGGTATCGAGATGATCCGTATCACCGCCCACGACTACGACATCCGGGACGGCATGGACTTTGCCCGGGAGGTCAAGGCCCGGGGCTACAAACTGTCCATCAACCCCATCAACATCATGGGCTATTCCGACAAGGACATTCTCTGGATCCTCGACCAGGTCAACGCCATCATGCCCTACCAGTTCTCCATCGTGGACACCTTCGGCAGCATGCGCCGCCGGGATCTGGAGCGCATTGTCAGCCTGGTGGACCACAACCTTGACCCGTCCATCCGGGTGGGGCTGCACCTCCACGAGAACATGGCCCTGAGCTTCTGCCTGGCTCAGGAATTCATCGACAAGCATCTGGCCCGGGACATCACCGTGGACGCCAGCCTCATGGGCATGGGCCGCATTCCCGGCAACCTGCCCATCGAGCTCACCGCCGATTACATGAACGAGACCTGCGGCGGGCACTACGACATCGACGAGCTGATGGACGCCATCCAGGACCACATCGCCCCCATCAAGGGTCAGCCCGAATGGGGCTATACCCCGGCCTACTTCCTGTCCGCCCGCTACAACCTGCACCGCAACTATGCCGAGCACTATCTGGCCAAGGGCGATCTGACCAACCGGGACATCAACCACATTCTGTCGGTGCTGGACCGCTCCAAGGCCACCGCCTTCGACAAGGAATACGCCGACAAACTCTACCAGGAATATCAGAGCCGCCAGATCGACGACACCGCCGCCATGCAGGAGCTGACCCAGGCGTTCCAGGGCCGCACTGTGCTGGTGCTGGCCCCCGGCGCCACCCTGGCCGACCCCGACGTCCAGGATAAACTCAAGGCCCTGCGCGGCAAGGAGGCAGATGTGGTGGTCTCGGCCAACTTCCTGCCGGAGTTTCTCACCCCGGACTTTGCCTTCTTCACCAACAGCAAGCGGCTGGACAAGATCTCCGCCTTCCCCTGCCCGGCGGTGCTTACCTCCAACCTGCGGCCCGACGTTGCCCCGGCTGACTGCCGCACCGTCAACTACAACCGCGTGGCCGGAGCCTTCGCCCAGGGCAGCAACAGCGTCATCATGCTGCTGCGGCTGCTCTCCCAGTGCGGCGCCAGGGCTGTGCTGCTGGCCGGTGCCGACGGCTACCCCGCCGGCAAGCCCGCCTATGCGGACACCAGCCTCCATGCCCACACCGGGCGGGACCATGCCTTCCATGCCGCCATGGCCGAGGCCATCCGCACGGCAGGCATTCCGGTGACCTTTGTCACCCCCAGCGCCTATCAGAATGCCTGAACCGGCGCAAATCCTGCAATACTCAAGCAAAGGACGTGATGGCATGATCCGCCTGCTGGTACTGGACGTGGACGGCACCATGACGGACGGCGGCGTCTACTATGACGCTTCCGGCAACGAACTGAAAAAATTTGCGATCAAGGACGGCGCAGGCATTGTCCTGGCCCGGGCGGCAGGCATCCAGATCATGATCTGCACCGGGCGGGAGTGCGAGGCGGTGCGCCGCCGGGCTTCCGAGCTGCACGTAGACCATCTGTATCAGAATGTCTCCGACAAGGCTGGTTTTCTGGGGCAGTTTCTCACCGGGCATGGCTTTGCCCGGGAGGAAGTCGCCTACTGCGGGGATGACCTGAATGATCTGGGCGCCATGGCCCTGTGCGGCTTCGTGGCCTGCCCCGCCGATGCCAGCCCCGAGGTGCTGGCCCGGGCGGACTGCCGCTGTCCCCAGAAAGGCGGCGAGGGCTGCGTCCGCGGCGCGGTGGAGGCCATCCTCCGCCGGGACGGCCGCTGGGCCGAGGCGGTGCACAAGGCCTTCGGCGTCACGTTGGAAACCGGCTGCGGCCGATAACAGGAGCGGTCCATGACAGTCTCAATCAAAACCTTTTATCAGAAACACCGGCACACCATCGTAGCCCTCGGGGCGGCGGCGGTGTGCTTTGCCGTTTTTCTTCTCTGCTGGTTCGTCTCCATCCGCGGACTGGGAACCAAGGCTCTTTCCCAAAAACTGAGCGACGATTACTCGGTCTACTACCCGGTGGAGGGCAGCGTCAGCCAGAGTTTTGTCTTTGACGAGGATCTGCTGGCCATGGCCTTTGTCTTTGGCGTGGAGGGGGAACAGCCCACCGGCACCCTTGACCTGGTGCTCACCGACGCCGACACCGGCGAGGTTCTGGCGCAAAGCCAGGGCGTGATGGCAAACATTCTCTCCGGGCAGTATACCGGCCTCGGCCTCGATACTGCCGTCACCGGCGTGGAAGGGCGGCACTACCTGGTGACCCTGACCCCCCACTATGAGGGCAGCGGCCGGCTGAGCATCGGCTGCTCGTCCACCGCCACCCTGTGGCAGGAGACCATGACAGTGGACGGGCAGACCCCCGATGCCACCGCCTCCCTGATCGTGACCTACCAGCAGATCGGCGGATTCCTGACGCGGTATTACTGGCTGGTCGCCCTGGTGGTCCTGGCTATCGTCTTTTTCGGGGTTCGGTCGGCCCTGCGCCGCCGCATTGCACTGCACCGGCTGGTGTTTGCCCTCATCCTTGCCCTGGGCGTAGCCTATACCCTGGTCCTGCCGCCCTACGGTGCCCCCGATGAAAAGTATCACATCAACCAGTCCTTTACCCTGGCCTGCCGCTGGGCCAATGTCTTTTCCTCCGAGAACTGGGAGATGGGCCATGTTCCCATCAACATGAGTTACCGGCGGGAGCACGATTTCAACGCCGCGTTGCAGGATCAGGAGGAAGGCACCACCGTCTGGGCCTGGCAGGCTTTTGCCGACGGCATGTTCACCCTCTCTCCCGACGACTTTGACAGCCACATGTCCCTGGAGGAGGCTCAGACCGACTCCAACCCCATCCTCTACCTGCCCAGCGCAGTAGCGGTGTTTGCGGGCTTCCTGCTCCATCTCGGCTTTGTACCGGTGCTGGTGTTGGGGCGACTGGCAAACCTTGTCTGCTTTGCAGCACTGGCGGCCGCGGCCGTGCGGTTTGCGCCTTTCGGAAAACGGGTCTTCGCCGCTGCGGCGCTGCTGCCCATGACGCTGCATCTGGCGGCATCCTTCTCCCGGGATTCCCTGCTGCTGGGGCTTTGTTTTGCCTTTACCGCGCTGTGTCTGCGGGCCGCTTTCGGGGAAAAGGCTCCCGGCCGGTTTTTGCTGATTGCCATTGCCTTGGCGGGGCTGCTGTTCTGCCCCGGCAAGGCGGTCTATCTGCCGCTGGCTGCCCTGGTGCTGCTGATCCCGTCCAGACGTCTGCCGCTGCCCCGGCCCGGGTTCTGGAAAGCCGGATTTCTGGCCGCCTGTGTGGTGCTGACCCTCTGCGTCAACAGCTCCATGCTCGGCTTTGCGGTTGCCGGTGAGACACAACCGCCTGCCGAAACAGAAACGCAGCAATCTCAACCGGCCCAAGAAGCCGCCGGTGTCCTCTCTGCAACAGAACCCCTGCACGGAGCCCCCGCTGTCCAAGATACCGCCGCCGCGGCAGACGACACAGCTTCCGCCGCATCGGACAGTACCCTGATCGTCCGTGATGATCTGACGGAAAACACCGTCGAAAACTATGTCCGCCGCCTGTTCTGGTATGCGGAAGGTGTGGAGGATCCCCCGCAGGCGGAGGTCACCTTCTGGGCGGACGCTCTGCAAAACGGAGATGTGACCGCCGCCATGCTGGCGCAGAGTTTCTTTTTCAGCCCGGCCGAGATGGATACTCCGACGCTTTCAGATGAAGACTTCATCCGTGCCCTTTCCCTCTGTCTGCTGGACCGTGCTCCCACGGACGATGAGCTGCCGAACTGGCTCTCAACACTGCAAACCAACGGCCGGATCCTGCTCTTCAAGGCCCTGTATTCTCATCCCGAGACCAGTGCGCTGTTTGCGTCCGGCGGCGTGACGGTGGGCATCGAGGATGATACCCGCTATCCCCTGGACCGGGAGGATCTGGCACAGGACGTAGAGGCCGCCATCGCCACGCGGGAAAGCCAGAGCGTCGCCACCGGAGATGACGCCATCTGCTACACCCCCGGGTATATCCTGTCCCACCCGGTGGATACCCTGCGTCTGCTGGTGTGCACTGTCATTGAAAATACCGACCATTATATCTGTACCCTGGTAGGCGGCAGTCTGGGATATTACTCCCTCGACCTGGCATGGGGCTGGCTCATGGTGCTCTATCTGCTGCTGGCCTGGGCCATGCTGACCGCGGATGTCACGCCGCTGCGGGGGCGGGCGCGGGGTTGGGCCTTCGCCCTCTTTCTGCTGTGCTGCGCTCTCTCGGTGGCGGGCTGCCTGACCTGGACCCCCACCTACTCCGAGACGCTCTACGGCCTGCAGGGGCGCTATTTCCTGCCGGTGCTGCCGCTGGGACTGCTGTGCCTGGCGCCCCGGACCATCCGCATCTCCGATACCGCCCGCGCCGAAAGCGGCCTTGTCTGCGCTTTGTGCCTGGCCAACGCCGGTGTGCTGCTCAACGCCATGCTGGCCATTGTGGCCCAGTAACCGTCAATCCGGAGGGATTCTGTCTTGACCATCTGCTTTTTCTCCGCGCAATACCTGCCCACCCCGGGCGGAGTGGAGCGCTACACCTGGAATATGGCCCGCCGCGCCCGCAAGGCAGGTCACTGTTCCATCGTCGTGACCAGTGCCCTGCCGGGACTGCCGGCCCACGAGACCGATGCCGACGGCATCGAGATCTTCCGCCTGCCGGTGTGGCCGGTGATGAAGGGGCGCTTCCCCGTGCTGCGGTTCGGTGCTTCCCACCGCGCCGCCGTACAGATGCTGTTTGGCCGTTCCATCGACCTCTGCGTCATCCAGACCCGCATGTATGTGGAGAGCGTCTGGGCTGCCTTTGCGGCGGCAAAGCGGCAGATTCCCGCCGTGGTGATCGACCACTCCACCGGGTACATGCCCATGGGCGGCGGTGCCCTGGGTCTGGCTGGTCGGATGTATGAGCATCTGGCCTGTGCCCTCATCCGGAGCAGACATCCCCGGTTTTACGGGGTCTCCCTGGCCAGCTGCCGCTGGCTGGCAACCTTCGGCATCCGGCCGGAAGGAACCATGCCCAATGCCATCGACCCAGAGGCCCTCGCCGCTGAGCTGGCACAGCCTGCCGCCCACAGCCTGACCCGTCAGGCGCTCTGTCCCCACGGGGAAAAGCTTGTTGTATTTGTGGGGCGCATGATTCCCGAAAAGGGTATCTGTGAGCTGGCGGAGGCGGTACAGGCCATGCCGGATGTGGTGCTGGCCGCCGCCGGGGATGGCCCCCTGCTGGAGGAGCTTCGCACCCGCTTTGCCGGGGAAACGCGCATCCGGCTGACCGGTCCCCTGTCCCATGGGGATATCGTGCGGCTGCTGGGCCAGGCCGACTGTTACTGCCTGCCCACCCGCTACGCCGAGGGTCTGCCCACCACCCTGCTGGAGGCGGCAGGCTGCGGATGTCCCATTCTCTGCACCCCCACCGCCGGAACGGAGGAGCTTCTGCCCGGGGACAGCGCCGTTTTTTTGCCTGATACGGTACCGGAAACGATTTGCACCGGGCTGCACCGCGTGCTGGATGATCCAGTCTCCGCCCGGGCCCGGGCAGACCGCGCCCGTGAAAACGCTCTGGCACACTTTACATGGGACGCCGTGTTTGATAAACTGATACAGAAGCTGTAATTTTTCTTTTTTATTCATTACTTGTGTGCGGGCTGGATTATCCGCCCGGTGCAGAAGGAGCCAAGATGTCTAAACTATTGATCGTCATCCCTGCCCACAATGAGGAAGAAAACATTGTCCGCGTCGTGCGGAAGCTGACCACCCAATATCCTCAGTACGACTATGTGGTCGTCAACGACGGCAGCCGGGACAAGACTGCCGCCCTCTGCCGGGCCAACGGGTTCCGGCTGATTGATCTGCCCATCAATCTGGGATTGGCGGGCGCATTTCAGACCGGACTGCGCTATGCTGCGGAAAACGGTTACGACTGCGCCATGCAGCTGGATGCCGACGGCCAGCACAAACCTGAATACATCGAACCCATGCTGGCCGCCCTGGAGGAGGGCGCCGATATCGTCATCGGCAGCCGCTTTCTGACGGTGAAAAAGCCCAAAACCCTGCGCATGCTGGGCAGCTATATCATCAGCTGGTCCATCCGGCTGACCACCGGGCGCGCCATCTGCGACCCCACCTCCGGCATGCGGATGTTCAACCGCGCCATGGTGGAGGAATTTGCCCAGAATCTCAACTACGGCCCCGAGCCCGATACCATCAGCTACCTGATCAAAAACGGCGCCGTTGTCAAGGAAGTCCAGGTGGAAATGGGTGAACGCATTGCCGGGCGAAGCTATCTGAATCTCTGGAACAGCATCCAGTATATGGTCAAAATGTCCATTTCCATTTTGCTCATCCAGTGGTTCCGCAAGCGCGACACTGAAACCCCTTACTCGGAAAGGAAGGCATGAGTCATGTTGGATCAGCCGATCATCCGCGCCTGCCTCATCATCGGCAGCCTTATCACCGCGTTCATCATCCTGCGCCGCGTCCGCCAGGCCAAGGTCCAGATTGAGGATACCATCTTCTGGCTGGCCGCGTCCGCCGTGCTGCTCATCCTTGCCATCTTCCCCGGCATTGCGTTCTGGGCTTCCCGGCTGCTGGGCTTTGTCAGCCCCATCAACTTCGTCTACATCGTCATCATTTTCCTGCTCATCGTCAAGCAGTTCTTCATGTCCATCCGTCTCAGCCAGCTGGACTCCAAGGTACGCATCCTGACCCAGCGCATTGCCCTCAATGAGGAAAAGGCGGAACGCGACAAATTGGATTTGTAAAGTACCCCTAAACCTGATATAATAATTTTATATCGTCTGATCTGCGTGTCTGCCCCGGCAGACTGCGCTGTCTATACAGGAAGGAAGGTTGTGACCCCAATGGCATACACTCCGAAATTGACCTACAAGGGCCGCCCGCTGGTCCGCTGCGGCAACGACATCTACTATGGTTCCCTCAAAGACCCCTACGTCATCTATCTTCAGATCCTCACCACCAAAAAGGAAAAGGATGCTGAGGTCGCCGACAAGGTGCATATTGTCCTGCTGGACACCGACTCCTCCAAGGCTCTGCCTGACCGCATCGTCCGCCAGGCCAACAAGGTGGGCCTGTTCAACGCTCTGTCCTTCGGCGACATCATGCTGCGCAGCCAGATGAAGGGCAAAGCCTGATCGGGACATTTTTTCACAAGTACAAACAGCAAAGCAGGCGCTTTCTCCCCGGTGAAGGGGCGGAAAGCGCCTGCTTTTTATTTGTATGGATTTTCTCAGTAAATGGGGGCATGGCTGACAAAAGCCGCAAAATAAACCCACCACAGCATCCCCAGCCCTGCCAGCAGGATCAGCCGTCCCTTCCTCCCCTGCAATACCGTACCTGCGGCACAGGGCAGTGCGGGCATCCCCAGAGCATACCGCTGGGCACTGATGAGCCAGGTCTGGCCGTTCATCATCAGGACGCCCGCCAATCCCAGCAGCAGCCAGTCGGGGCTGAGTTTATGTGCCGCCAGGGCGAAGAGCAATACTTCCAGCAGGATCACGGCCACCGTCCACAGCCCGATATAGATGCCCAGCGGGGTCTCTGTATCCGCATAGCGGAACATATTGACGATAGCCTGGGGAAACAGGCAGAAGCTGTGGTGCCAGTGCTCTTTCTGGTAAATCGTGAACTGAAAGGCGTTGCCGTAAACTTTCCAGTTGAGAAGGAGATACACAAGAATTCCCGCAGCCGGGCCTGCCACCGGGAGTGCCCAGGCGAGGCGGGGCTTTTCCCTGCGGCGGAGGGCCAGGATCATCCAGGCCACGGCATAGCCTGCCAGCAGGATGCCGTTGGCACGGCACAGCGCCGCCAACAATCCGAACAGTCCCGCCTGCCCCATTTTGCGCCGCTGCATGGCATCCAGGAAAGCAAAGTTCAGGTAATAAAACAAAGCCTCCGTCTGGGGCAGGACAAAAAAGAAGCTTCCGGGAAGGGCCAGCTGTACCGCGCAGGCGAATGCCGCCGTGGTGCGGTTTTCCGTCAGACGCCAGACACAGCGGTACAAAAGCACCGTCCCCCCTGCGGTGAGAAGTATGGCAAGCACGGTGCCCGTCAGCCAGAGATCCGCCCCCAGCAGGGCAAACGGCCGCAGCAGCCAGCCCCACAGGGGGAAAAAGACGATCATCAGGTACTGTTCGGCAAAGCCGTCCTCGGCCGCGCCATACCCCCACCGGGCAAGATCCAGATAATGGCGGGCATCCAGTCCGCCGCAGAGGCCGCTCTGCACCGCATCCAGCGGGGAAAGTTCCGGATGCTGCAGCCACGCCGCCATACACAGTGCCGTGAGCATGACCACACACCAGAGCAGCGCCCCGCCGAACACCAGTTTCTGCCCCTGCGGGCCCTGGTCCACGATGCCACCGGTCCGTTTTTCAGGAATGTGTCCGGCAAATAATCGCACCGCGCTCCGGGCCAGTGCATAGAGAAAAACGGCTGCCGCTGCGCCCGCCAGAACTACGGATACTGGCATTTTTGCTTTCCCTCCTCCCGGTTCCGACTGTTCCGATTATAGCACAGCCGGAACGGTCCAGTCCATCCGGCAGATGGTACAGAGACAAAAAACGCCCCTGCGGGCCGGAAGTACTGGTTTCGCAGGGGCATTTGCGATGCAAATTATTCGATGGGGATCTCGTGATCCTTGGGCAGGGCCGCGGGCTCATCGTCCTCGTCCTCCGCCATCTCAACGCCGAAGGATGCGCCGCAGTTGGGGCAGACCAGTTCGTCGCCCAGCAGGGCATCCTCGTCCACGGTGGTGACTTCGCCGCAGTTGGGGCAGGTCACTTCGTACATGGCATCCTCGTCGTCGTCCTCCTCGTCCTCATCGTCGTTGTCAAACACGACGTTGATGAGGTCGGTCAGATCCTCGTCGATGGTATCCACATCCTCGTACAGCTGATCCAGAGCATTGTCCTGCTCGGTCACGGTGGAAGCCATCTCCTCCAGCAGATCCATCATCGCAGCGATGATTTTGCCGTTCTTGGAGTTGGCGTCAAATTCCATGCCGGACATCAGTCCGCGGATGTAGGCAGCTTTTGCATTGAGATCCATTGCCATAATGGTTCCCTCCTTATGATGGGCGGTCAGCCGCCCGTTTGAGACGGTATGAACTCTGTCAGGCAGAGATCAGACACGCTCCATATACTCGCCGGTGCGGGTATCGATGCGGATCTTGTCGCCCTCATTGATGAACAGGGGGACGCGGATCTCGGCACCGGTCTCGACCTTGGCGGGCTTCAGGGTGTTGGTGGCGGTGTTGCCCTTGAAGCCGGGCTCGGTCTCGGTGATCTCGAGCTCGATGAAGTTGGGGATTTCGACGCTGAAAACCTTGCCCTTGTAGGACAGCAGCTTGCAGACCTCGTTCTCCTTGCAGAACTTGAAGTTGTCGGGCACATCGGCAGCGTTGACCGGGATATCGTCGTAGGTCTCGTTGTCCATGAAGTGGTACAGATCGCCGTCAGCGTAGCTGTAGGTCACTTCCTTGCGCTCGATGAACGCCTGGGGGAACTTGGCGGTGGGGTTGTAGCTGGTTTCGGTAACAGCGCCGGTGATGACATTCTTGGTCTTGGTGCGCACGAAAGCAGCGCCCTTGCCGGGCTTGACGTGCTGGAACTCGACGACCTGAAGGACCTGGCCGTCCTGCTCAAAAGTAACACCGTTACGGAACTCGCCTGCAGAGATCATATAGAAAACTCCTCCATTAATTAGAATTCAAGCATACCTGTAGTTATTTTACCCGAAACCGCGCGCCGTTGCAAGCCCTGCGCCCGGTTTTCGGGGCCAAATTGCGGAATTTTCCGGGATTTTGGCCGTTTTTTCGTATTTTGATGCCGCCGTCAGGCCTGTTCGTAGGTCTGCATCAGCGTACGGGCGTCCTCCGCCTGGGTGCCGGCCGACTCACAGATGATGGTGGGGGCCAGTCCCCGCTCCTTGAGAAGCTTCATCAGCGGCTGGTGAGGCGGGCCGAACTCGGTATCGGAAAAGGTGAGGTGGCACTTTTCCCCGCCCGCCGTGTAGGCAATGCGGGAAAAGTGGGAGTGAAAACGCACCGCACGGTCATCCCCCAGGGTCTCGGCCATGCGGTCGAGGATGCGGATATAATCCTCCTCCCCGGTGATGCCGCCGTGGGTGCGGGCATACAGATGCCCGAAGTCAATGCAGGGTGTGATTCGGTCATCTACGCCGCACAGGGCCAGCACCTCGTCCAGCGTGCCCAGCTGATTCACCTTGCCCATGGTCTCGGGGCAGAGGATGCAGTCGCCGTAGCCCGCGGCATCCACCGCCTCCACCGCCCGGCGCATGGTATCCAGGGCCTTCTCCAGGGCAGCTTCCCGGCTCTGTTTGCCGCAGCTGCCCGCATGGAAGATCACCCGGCGTCCCCCAAGGGCTTTGACCAGGGCGCAGCTCTGCAGCAAGTAGTCCACGCTGTGCAGGCGCTTTTCCTCCTCCATGCTGCTCATGCTGATATAGTAGGGTGCGTGCACCGACAGGGCGATGTTTTTCTCGGCGCACTGGGCGCCAAGGACTGCCGCCTTGTCCAGGGGCATGCGGACGCCCCGGCCGCACTGGACCTCAAAGGCGGTGAGGCCGAACCCGGCATGGTAGGCGGCAATATCCCGCGGGCTCTTGAAACCGGAAGCGGCAAAGCTGTCGGAAAGGCCGGCGGCGCCGAAGCGGGGCGAATCACTCATACAGGGTCCCTCCCTTTTCATAATACTTGCGGATGAAGGGCGGCTCAAACTTGCGCTTGAATTTGACGCCCTTGGACTTGTCGTGGGGGGTGCGGGGCATGACATACAGGCAGCGGATGCCGAACAGCCCCGCGGCCAGGCGGTCGGTGTAGATCTGGTCCCCCACCATGGCCATCTGGTCCTTCCGCACACCCAGCCGGCGGCGGGCAACCATCAGCCCTACGGGCAGCGGCTTGCAGGCCAGCGGCACCCAGGCCAGGCCAATGCGCTCCGCAAAGGGACGCACCCGTTTGGCCGTATTGTTGGAGACGATGGTCAGGCTGACGCCTGCTGCACGCATGGTGTCCAGCCAGGCGGAGACGCCTTCCTCCAGTTGCTGGCTGCCGTCCCCGGTGAGGGTGTTGTCCACATCCAGCACCAGGGCGCTGATGCCCTTCTGGCGCAGAAATTCCGGCGTGATGGCCTCCACATTTTTGAAGATATATTCCGGTGTAAGCAGCATGGGTATGTCCCCCTTTCCCGGACGGCGGTGTGAATGGCAGGGTCACCCCTGCAATAAAAAAGCAGGCCCGACACGCGGGCCTGCTCAGCCGTTTGACGTTGCACGTCAGCTCATGCAGGCAAAAAGCTTACTTGAACTTACGCTTGCGGGCGGCTTCGGACTTCTTCTTGCGGCGCACGGACGGCTTCTCGTAAGCCTCGCGCTTGCGCACCTCGGCGAGCACACCGCTGCGAGCGGTGCTGCGCTTGAACCGGCGCAGGGCGCTCTCAAGGGATTCGCCCTCTTTGACACGGATCTCCGACATCTTGCTTTCCCTCCCTTGGCCTATGACAGGAGTTTGCCGGTCGTTTTTTCAGCATCTGCGCGGTGGGGTTTCTCCCCGGAAAGACAGTCGCAAAACCGTCCGGGAAGCGCCCTGTTTTCGCGCTTGCTACTAGTCAACCAGTATTGTCAATTATACTATACTGTGCGGGAAAATGTCAACCTTCTTTTCGCGTACAGTCGGATTGTTCACAAATTGTTCAGCTTATCCCTTGGCGGCCAGGTTGACCAGCTTGCCCTTGACGTAGATCTCCTTGACAATGGTCTTGCCGGCCAGGGCCTCCTGCACGGCGGGCTCCGCCTTGGCCTGTGCAATGGCGTCGGCCTGCTCGATGTCGGCAGCCACCTGGATGCGGGCCTTGACCTTGCCGTTGACCTGCACCGCGATCTCGATGGTCTGCTCCACACACTTGGCCTCGTCGTAGGTGGGCCAGGGATAGTAGGCCAGCTGCTCGGTGTGGCCCAGCTGCTGCCACATTTCCTCGGTCATGTGGGGGGCAAAGGGGTTGAGCAGCTGCAGCAGGACTTCCAGCTCGGCACGGGTGGCACCGCCGTTGTCATACAGCGCGTTGACATAGATCATCAGCTGGGCAATGGCAGTGTTCGCCTTGAGGGCGTCGATGTCCTCACCCACCTTCTTGATGGTGCGGTGGACGGTCGCCTCCAGGGCGGGACGGTAGCCCTCGCCCTCGACGATCTTTTCGCCCAGGCCCCAGATGCGCTCCAGGAAACGCTTGCAGCCCTTGATGGAGGAGGTGTTCCAGGGCGCGGCCTTTTCGAAGTCGCCGATGAACATCTCATACAGGCGCAGGGTGTCGGCACCGTACTCGTTGACCACATCGTCGGGGTTGACCACGTTGCCCAGGCTCTTGGACATCTTGACGATGGGATGCTCGGCCATCTCGCCGAACTTCTCCACCAGATGGGCGCGGACTGCCTTCTCGCTGCCGAATTCCGCCAGCAGCTGCTTGCGCTCGGCGTCGGGCAGGTTTTCAAAGGCATGGGGGTTGAGGCCCAGGATCATGCCGTGGCTGGTGCGCTTCTGGTAGGGCTCCTTGGTGGGAACCACGCCGATATCGTAGAGGAACTTGTGCCAGAACCGGCTGTACAGCAGGTGGAGGGTGGTGTGCTCCATGCCGCCGTTGTACCAGTCCACGGGGCTCCAGTATTCCAGAGCTTCCTTGCTGGCCAGTTCCTTGTCGTTGTGGGGATCGCAGTAGCGCAGGAAGTACCAGCTGGAACCTGCCCACTGGGGCATGGTGTCGGTCTCCCGCTTGGCGGGACCGCCGCAGCAGGGGCAGGTGGTGTTGACCCACTCGGTGTGGCGGGCCAGGGGGCTCTCGCCGTCGGGACCGGGCTCAAAGTCCTTGATCTCGGGCAGGCGCAGGGGCAGCTCGCTCTCGGGCAGGGGCTGCCAGCCGCACTTTTCGCAGTAGACCATGGGGATGGGCTCGCCCCAGTAACGCTGGCGGCTGAAGACCCAGTCGCGCAGCTTGAAGTTGACCTTCTTGCAGCCCTTGTGGTTTTCCTCCAGCCAGGCGTACATCTTTTCCTTGGCGTCCTCCACGGACAGGCCGTCCAGGAAACCGGAGTTGACCAGCGTGCCGGTGGCCACATCGGTGAAGGCAGCCTCGCTCAGGCTGGAAGGCTCATTGCCCTTGACCACCTCGATGATGGGCAGGCCGAACTTGGTGGCGAACTCCCAGTCGCGGGTGTCGTGGGCAGGGACAGCCATGATGGCGCCGGTGCCGTAGGTAGCCAGAACGTAGTCGGAGATGAAGATGGGGACCACCTTGCCGTTGACCGGGTTGATGGCCTGGACGCCGTCGATGCGGACGCCGGTCTTTTCCTTGTTGAGCTCGGTGCGCTCAAAGTCGGACTTGCGGGCAGCCTCGGCCTGATAGGCCTTGATCTCGTCCACGTTCTTGATGAGGCCGGCTTCCACCCACTTCTTGATGAAGGCATGCTCGGGGCTGACGACCATGTAGGTGCAGCCAAACAGAGGGTCGTCGCGGGTGGTGTAGACGGTCAGGGTATCGCCGGCGGTG
>CALXHO010000018.1 GCA_944388125.1 uncultured Gemmiger sp.
AGTCGGGCAGCTTGTAGCGGCAGCTGCCCAGATAGCTGGACGGGGTGCGCTTGAGCAGCTCAATGTCCATGGCGGTCTTGAGGTCGTCGTCCAGCACGGTCCAGCGGCGCTCCAGCAGCCCGGCCACACCGTGCATCATGCCGTAGACCTTGCCGGCGCCCCGGCGCTTGGCACTCTCATAGACGCCCGCAAGGCTGGCGTTGATGACCGAGGTGGGGCCGCCGGACTGACCGACGATTGCATTCTTTGCCATAAATTCGTCCTCCTGCCTGTTTGTGTTGTGCGTGGGGATGCCCCGTGCCCGGTGGGGGCGGCGGGCGCCATCCGTACGATCTATCGTTGTATTGAGTGTAACATACCCTTGGTGGCTTTACCATTGCCGGGGTTGCCGAACCTTCCGCGGCGGGGAAAAACGGGGCGTTCCGTCCAGCGGAATCCCCGCCGCCGGCACAGTACCGCAGACAGGAATCAAATTCCGCAATGCGGAACCACGGGGCGAAACCACCAAACAAAAGATTGCAAAAATTGCGGAAAACTGTCTCTTTGATGCATTGTGATAGAAAAAACGATCATGGCCGGAAGGACAAAAATACGCCCCGGAGCAGGGAGGAACTCCTTGCTCCGGGGCGTTGCAGCGATTGAAAAGGGGATCAGACGTTGTCCAGATGGATGTGGCGGGGCACACCGTTGATGTAGATGGGGGTCAGCTCGGCCTGGATGAGGGGGCGGGCGTAGCGCTCGAACTCTTCGGTGACCTGCATGCCGTCGGGGGTGATCCACTCCTCCGGCACGCGCTTTTCCAGGTTGGCCACTTGCTGGACGTCCACCATCTCGGTGGTGACCTGGTAGGGCTGGTCGGACAGGCGGCGGATGGCGCACATGCGGCCGGTCTTGCCCTCGGCGGCGGCCTCCACGGCGGCGCCGCCCACCTGATAGGCCTCGGTCACGTCGGTGCGGCTGGCCAGATGGCTGGCGCAGCGCTGCAGGGTGGAGAACTCGATGGCGCGGGTCTTGCAGCCCAGGCGGACCCGGATCAGGTCGGCCAGGTAGCGGCTGGTGCCGGACAGGATGGCCTTATGGCCGAAGGCGTCCAGCTGGCCCGCGGTGGAGACCAGGTCGCACAGGAAGACGCCATCCTGGTTCTTGACGCCCTCGGACACCGCGATGGTGACGTTGTGGCGGGTGGCGGTGAGCTCGCTGACCCGGTTCAGGAAGGCGGCCTCGTCAAAGCGGCGCTCGGGCAGCAGGATGATGTCGGGGCCGTCGGAGTCGGAACCCTTGGCCAGGGAGGCGGCGCCGGCCAGCCAGCCGGTGTGGCGGCCCATGATCTCGGCCACGGTGACGCTGCGGATATTGTAGACGCTGGCGTCGCAGATGACTTCCTTGAGGATGGTGGCCACGTACTTGGCCGCACTGCCGTAGCCGGGGGTGTGGTCGGTCAGGTCCAGATCGTTGTCGATGGTCTTGGGCACGCCGATGAACCGGATGGGGCTGTTGATGGCAGCGCCGTAACCGGACAGCTTGGCGATGGTATCCATGCTGTCGTTGCCGCCGATGTAAAACACTGCGCCGATGGCGTGCTCCTCAAACAGGGCAAAGAGCTGGCGGTAGGGGCGGTCGTCCACACCGGCCTCGGGCAGCTTGAAGCGGCAGCTGCCCAGGAAGCTGGACGGGGTGCGCTTGAGCAGCTCAATCTGCATTTTGTCGGAGAAATACTCGTCCAGATCGACCATTTTGCCCTGCAGAAGTCCCTCAATGCCGTACTGCATGCCGTACACATGGGGAGCGCCCAGGCTCTTGGCCGATTCGTAGACGCCGGCCAGGCTCGAATTGATGACGGCGGTGGGGCCGCCGGACTGGCCGACCAGAACGTTGGTTGTCCATGCCATAAGGAAAATACACCTGCCTGTTCGTAATGTTTCGCTGCAAACGCGCAGCGCAGCAGGCACACAGACCCCGGGGCCGGTGTGCCGGAACTCATGAAAAAGCGGAAGGGGATCAGTCCCCCAGGATGAAGCGGTGAATGGCCTCGGCCACACCGTCGTGGTTGTTGTCGGACACAATGACGTCGGCGGCCGCCTTGACCTCAGGCTCGGCGTTGCCCATGGCCACGCCCAGACCGGCGGCCTTGATCATGGCCAGATCGTTGTCCGAGTCGCCGCAGGCCATGACCTGTTCCCGGGAATAGCCCAGCGTCCCGGCCAGGGTCAAAAGTGCCTGGCCCTTGGTGACGCCGGGGGCGTTGAGCTCCAGGTTGCAGCCCAGGCTGGAGGTGGCCTCCACCGGGCAGGCGGCGGTCACGGCGGCGCGGGCGGCGTCCCGGGTGGGGTAGTCGGGATACAGGATGCTGAACTTCTCGATGCCGTGGGCATGCTCCCGCATGAGGGCGTGCATGTCGTCCACGGCGATGCGGCTGTCCCGCAGATAGGGCCGCAGCGACGGCGGCGAAAGCTCCTGCATCCGGTCGAAGTTGTCGGTGGAGGTATAGCTCCTGCCGTCGATGAAAATGCTCATGGAGCAGTCAAAGGGGCGCAGGATGTCATAGATCTGCATGGCGGTATCGGCGTCGAAAGTCAGTTCCACAATCCGCCGCCCCGTGGCCAGCTCGGTGACGGTGGCGCCGTTGGAGGTCAGGGCATAGCGGACCCCCGGCATATGGAGAAATTCCTCCGGCACACCGCTGACCGGCCGGCCGGTGGCGGGCAGCACAAGCACACCCCGGTTGATGGCCGCCCGCATGGCGTCCAGCGTGCGCGGCGAGATCCGCTTTTCATCGTCGAAAACGGTGCCGTCCAGATCCAGACCCAGGATACGGATCTCCTGCATACTCTCTCCCCCAAATCGTCTCCCCGCACCTGCGGGGAAGCCTACCAAGATTGTAGCCTATTTTGCCCCACATTGCAACAAAATCCCGGTAAAATCCGGCGCGGTATTCCTGGGAAAAGGCGGCCGCCGGACCCCCGCCCGGCAGAGGGCCGACCGCCGCTTTACCGGGGCGGCGCGCCGTGCTATGATAATGCCATAGCATCATGGCGGCAAGGCCCGCCGGGGAGGGGAAACATCATGGAGGAACAAAGGGCAAGGCGCATCTGGCAGATCGACGCCCTGCGGGGGCTGGCGCTGCTGAATATGCTGGTCTACCACGGCATGTACGACTGGGTGTATGTGTTCGGCCATCCCAGCGGCTGGTACAACATCGGGGCGGCGGGGTGCCATGTCTGGCAGCAGTATATCTGCTGGAGCTTTATCCTGCTGTCGGGGGCGAGTTTCTGCCTGGGCCTCCGCCAGCTGAAAAACGGTCTGCTCACGGCAGTGTGCGCCCTGGTCCTCACCGCCGTCACGGCGCTGGTCATGCCCTCCGAGCTGATCCTGTTCGGGGTGCTGCACTTCAACGCCTGCGCGGTGCTGCTCTCCTGCCTGCTGCGCCCGGCGCTGGAAAAGATCCCCGCCGGTGCGGGCCTGGCCGCCAGCGCGGTGCTGTTTTTTGTGTGCAACCAGCTGCCCTCCGGCTTTCTGGGCTTTGAGGGACTGCACCTGGCTGCCGTGCCGCAGAGTTTGTACAAAGCCAACCTGTTCTGGCTGGGCCTGCCCGATCTGACCCGGTTTGCCTCGGCGGATTATTTCCCCGTTCTGCCCTGGGTGTTTCTGTTCTGGTGCGGATACTTCGGATGGCGGGTTCTGTCGGGCCGGGGGCTGGCCCCGGAAAAGGCAGCGGCCCCGGCGGCGCTGCGCCCGCTGTGTGCTGTGGGCAGCCGGACGCTGCTGGTTTACATGCTGCACCAGCCGGTGATTTACGGGCTGCTGTTTCTGGCTGACGCCGCCCTGGGCTGAACCCCGGCATCGCCCTTGTCAGGTAAAGGCAAAGGCGCTATAATATGTAAAATAAAAGAAATTACGCCGTATGGCGAAACCATAAAGAGAGGATGGGCCGGATGCTGATCAGCCTGGTAGTGCCCTGCTATAACGAAGAGGAAGCCATGCCTCTGTTCTACAAAGAGGTGACGCGGGTGGCCGAGCAGATGCGCAGGAGCCACGGCGCCGAGTTTGAGTTCATTTTTGTGGACGACGGTTCCCGGGACGGCACCCTGCGGGTGGCGCGGGAACTGCATGACCGGGACCCGCGGGTGCGCTATGTCTCCTTCAGCCGCAACTTCGGCAAGGAGGCGGGCATTTACGCCGGCCTGCAGGCGGCGAAAGGGGATTACGTCGCCACCATGGACGCCGACCTGCAGGACCCGCCCGCCCTGCTGCCGGACATGCTGGACGCGCTGCTCTCGGGGGACTGGGACTGCGCCGCCACCCGCCGCACCACCCGCAAGGGGGAGCCGCCGGTGCGCAGCTGGTTTGCCCGCAAGTTTTATCAGATCATCAACCGCATGGGGGAGACCGAGATCGTGGACGGTGCCCGGGATTTCCGCCTCATGAGCCGCCGCATGACCGACGCCGTGCTGCAGATGTCGGAGTACAACCGTTTCTCCAAGGGCATTTTCAGCTGGGTGGGCTTCCGCACCAAGTGGTTCGACTATGAGAACATCGAGCGTGTGGCCGGAAAGACCAAGTGGAATTTCTGGGGCCTGTTCAAATACTCCATCGAGGGCATCGTGGGCTTTTCCACGGCGCCGCTGGTGTTTGCCGCACTGATGGGCGTCATCTTCTGCGCGGCGGCTTTCGTGGGCATCATTTTTGTGGCGGTGCGGGCGCTGCTTTTCGGCGATCCCACCTCCGGCTGGCCCAGCATGATCTGCATCCTGCTGCTGTGCAGCGGCGTGCAGCTGTTCTGCCTGGGCATTGTGGGCGAGTATCTGTCCAAGACCTATCTGGAAGTCAAGCACCGCCCCATCTACATCACCCAGGAGACCGAGGCCGACCGCGACAAGCGCTGACCCCCGCCTCCCCGTATTCACATCAAAAGGCCGCCCCGCGACCATGTACGGCATCCGCAGGCATTCTGCATGGACCCGTACAAGCAGCGGGGCGTATGCTTTTTCTGACACAGATTCTTCCCGACAAAGACTGCCGGGCCAACGAAGGAGGTACCTCCCATGCAACACAAAGCATCCCCGGCGGCCCGGGGCGGCGCCGATCTGGGCAATGACAGCATCGGCGGGCTGCTGTTCAAGCTGGCATTGCCGGCCATTGTGGCACAGCTGATCAACGTGCTGTACAACATGGTGGACCGCATGTACATCGGGCACCTGCCCGAGATCGGCGAGACCGCCCTCACCGGCGTGGGGGTCTGCTTCCCGCTGATCACCGCCATCTCCGCCTTTGCCGCACTGGTTTCCATGGGCGGCGCACCCCGCGCCTCCATCTTTCTGGGCAGGGGCGACAAGGAGATGGCGGAGCGGATCCTGGGCAACTGCGCCACGGCACTGGTGGCGGTGGGCCTGATCCTGACCGTGGTGTTTTACCTGTTCGGCTACCAGCTGCTTCAGCTGTTCGGCGCCTCGCCGGAGACCATCGGGTATTCCTGGGAGTATTTCCGGCTTTATCTGGTGGGCACCATTTTTGTGCAGGTGTCCCTGGGCCTCAACGCCTTCATCAATGCCCAGGGATACGCCCTGGTGGGCATGCTCACCGTCATCATCGGCGCGGTGCTCAACATCATTCTCGACCCCGTCTTTATGTTCGGGCTGGGCATGGGGGTGTCGGGCGCCGCCCTGGCGACCATCCTGTCCCAGGCGGTATCCGCGGCATTCACCGTCTGGTTCCTGTGCAGCAGACATACCTATCTGCGTCTCAAGGTCAAAAATTTCCGGCCGGTGGCCAAGACCCTGGTCCCCAGCCTGGTTCTGGCACTGTCCCCCTTTCTCATGCAGCTGACCGAGAGCGTCATCCAGATCAGCTTCAACACCCAGCTGCAGCTCTACGGCGGCGACGTGGCGGTGGGGGCCATGACCATCCTGTCCAGCGTGATGCAGTTCTGCATGCTGCCCCTGCAGGGACTGACCCAGGGGGCACAGCCCATCTCCAGCTTCAACTTCGGGGCGGGCAAGATCGACCGGGTGGTCCGGACCTTCCGGGTCCTCATGCTGGCCTGCGTGGGGTATTCCACCGCCATGTGGCTGGTATGTGAGTTCGCACCGCAGCTGATCATCGGCATCTTCACCCCGCCGGACGGCACCCTGGGCATTTACACCAAAACGGCTCTGCGCATTTACATGGGGGCGTGCTGCATCTTCGGCGCCCAGACCGCCTGCCAGCAGACCTTCGTGGCACTGGGCAAGGCCGGGGTCAGCCTGTTCCTGGCCGTGCTGCGCAAGATCATCCTGCTGGTGCCGCTGATCTTCCTGCTTCCGCATATCCTGCCCATCTCTCAGGATATCGCAGTCTTTACGGCAGAGCCGGTGGCCGATACCCTGGCGGTCATCTGCACCTGTACCATGTTTGCCATCGTCTTCGGCAAGATCGTCCGGGACTGGAAGGCAAAACAGAAAACCAACGTCTGATCTGTGCCCCCACGGCATAAAGGAGAACACCATGCCGCAGCCTCTGCTCCTGGCCGCCGCCCTCTGGCTGGCCGCCATGAACCTGACCGCCCTGCTTCTCATGGGGGCGGACAAGGCCCGGGCCCGGAACCATCGCCGCCGCATCCCCGAAAAGATGCTGTTTCTGCCCGCTGTGCTGGGCGGTGCAGCGGGGGGATGGGCGGGCATGTATCTGTTCCATCACAAGACCCGGCACTGGTATTTTGTGGTGGGCATGCCGCTGCTGCTGGCCTGCCATGCGGCGCTGGCTCTGCTGCTGGGCCGGTGGCTGGGCTGACAGAATGCAAAATACGACAAAAATCCCCCGCCGGGGAATCCCGGCGGGGGATTTTGCAATGCTTTGTCAGATCAGGATCGATCAGGCCTTGTTGGCGCTGCCGAACAGCTCGATCTTCTCGCGGACCTTCTCCATGATGGCGTCGGCGCCCGGCTTGAGCAGCTTGCGGGGGTCGTAGCCCTTACCCTGCTGATCCTTGCCGGCCTCGATGTAGGCGCGGGTAGCCTCAGCAAAGACCAGCTGGCAGTCGGTGTTGACGTTGATCTTGCAGACGCCCAGGCTGATAGCCTTCTGGACCATGGCATCGGGAATGCCGGTGCCGCCGTGCAGGACCAGAGGAATGTTGTTGGTCGCCTTGTGGATGCGGTCGAGAGCCTCGAAATCCAGGCCCTTCCAGTTGTCGGGGTAGATGCCGTGGATGTTGCCGATGCCGGCGGCCAGGAAGTCAACGCCCAGAGCGGTGATGCGGGCGCACTCCTCGGGGTCGGCGATCTCGCCGGCGCCAACGACGCCGTCCTCAACGCCGCCGATGGAGCCGACCTCGGCCTCGATGGACAGGCCCTTGTCGTGAGCGTACTCAACCAGTTCCTTGGTCTTGGCCACGTTCTCCTCGATGGGATAGTGAGAACCGTCGAACATGATGGAGGTGAAGCCGGCGTCGATGCAGGCCTTAGCGCCCTCGTAGGTGCCGTGATCCAGGTGCAGAGCCACAGGAACGGTGATGCCCAGGCTCTCATCCATGGCGCGGACCATGGCGGCAACGGTCTTGAAGCCGGTCATATACTTGCCGGCGCCCTCGGAGACGCCCAGGATGACCGGGCTCTGCATGGCCTGGGCCTGGAGCAGGATGCTCTTGGTCCATTCCAGGTTGTTGATGTTGAACTGCCCGACGCCATAGTGGCCGTCACGTGCCTTGAGCAGCATATTGGTTGCGTTTACCAGCATAATTAAAACCTCCCTGCGATCTTGAGCCGTGACATGACGCATCCGGCCCCGTCCGCGTTTTGCCGCCGCCGGAACCGTCCCCGCCCGCCCGGCTCCTCGAGCCAAACGGATCGAAAAGCGCGTTTGTGCGCTTGTCTGGTCTCATTATATCCCGGCATTGACAAAAAATCAACAGCTTTGCCCCGGTTCGCGGGGTAAAGTTTTTCCTTTTGGGGATTTTGCCGTATCCACGGCGCTTTTCCGCCCTTTGGAGGGGCCGGATGCCTCGCCCCGGGGCAGATGGGTCCGGGCATACTCAAAGATATACTGCTGGGCGATGCCTTTGTACCGCCCGGCGGCCCGGGGCATGCCGCGGGGGAAGATCCGTGCCATGGCCCGCTTCATCCAGACATCCATGGGGCAGGCGTCGGCAAAGCCCAGTCCGTACAAAAGCACGCAGTCGGCCACCTTGGGCCCCACGCCCCGCAGCGTCATCAGTTCCTCCCGGGCGGCGTCCATGGGCAGGACGGACAGCCGGGCGGCGCTCAGGCTGCCGTCGCAGACCCGGCGGGCGGCCCCCAGCAGATAGTCGCTGCGCCAGCCTGCCCGCAGCACTGCCATGGTTTCGGAGGTCTGGGCGGCCAGGGCCTCCGGGGTGGGGAAGGCGTACTGTCCGGGGGCCAGCTCCTCCCCGCACAGAGCGCACAGCCGCTCCACGATGCCCTTGATGCGGGGGATGTTGTTGTTCTGGCTGATGAGAAAGGTGCACAGCACCTCAAAAAAGGGCTGGCGGAGCACCCGCAGGCCGGGGGCTTCCGCCACACAGGCGGCCAGCTTTTTGCTGGCGGCAAAGCGTGCCTGGATGGCCCCGTAGTCGGTGTCCAGGGCAAAATACTGCCGCCAGAATCCGTCGTCCTCCCGGGGGCACAGCAGATACAGCAGGCCGTCCTGCTCCTGGACCGTTACCCGTCGGCCGCCCGCGATGCCGTGCCACCCGTCGGCCTGCCGGTGCCAGCGGAAGCACTGGCCGCTGGTCAGCGTCTGGTCCAGATCCATCCCGCCTGCGCTGCCCAGGACATGCCAGCCGGGGACTGTGGTGTCTTTCATGGCGGAACCTCCTTTGCTGCCGGGGGACGGAAAATGCCCCCGGAAAATATTCCCGCCCGTATTATAGCATATCCGGACGGGGGATGGGGAAGGAGCAGCCCTGCCGTCGGAGCCCGCTGCCCGTTGTCGAAACTGTGGGAGACAGGGCGGCAACGGGCGGAAAAATCGGCAGTTTGCCAACTTGACAAAGCACCTTATCCACTCTGTTATGTTGAAAAGTTTTCCACAAATTGTGGAAAACACGGCGGAAAACTTGGCCCCAGATGGTCAAAAAGCCGCTTTGCGGGCGGGTTATCAACCTTTTCCACAGGGTTTTCAACATGTGGAATTTTCTTTCCACCGTCTACGCATTGTATAAACTGCCTTCCGGACCCTGTCGAAGGGGGTCGGACCGCAGGAAAAATCGACCCGAAAAGAGGGGAAGGAAGGTAGCAAAAAGTGCGGAAGTGTGATATACTACTACCGTGTATTTTAAGATGCGGGTGCTGTACACTTTTGGCAGTGAGGCTTCCCGCACAGAGATGCCCACCCCGCCGCCTGCCGCGGAGGGAGCCGGGGCAAAATAGAGTCAGGCACAGGGGCACGCCGCCCCCGTGTATCGGAGGATCACAATGGACAAAAACAACCGTGAACATCGCGCACCCCGGGAGGAACGCAACGGACACGACGGAATGGACACCCTGATCTACGGCAAGAATCCCGTAGCCGAGCTGCTGAAGAGCGGCCGGCCGGTGGATACCGTCTGGCTGGCGGATTCCATGCCGGAGGCCACGGTGGGATATTACAATGCCCTGGCCCGCCAGGCGGGCGCCGTGACCAAGCGGGTGCCGTCGGGCAAGCTGCGCCAGATGTGCGGCGGGGCCGAGCACCAGGGTGTGGCTGCCCGCGCGGCCGAGATCGAGTATGCCTCGCTGGAAGATCTGCTCCAGGCGGCCCGCCAGAAGGACGAGCCGCCGTTTCTGGTGCTGTGTGACGGCATCGAGGACCCCCACAACCTGGGGGCCATCATCCGGTCGGCCCTGCTGTGCGGCGCCCACGGGGTGGTCATTCCCCGCCGGGGCGGCGTGGGGGTCAGCGGCACCGTCATGAAAGCCAGCGCCGGGGCGGCAGCGCGCCTGCCCGTGGCCCGGGTGCCCAACCTGGCCCAGGCGGTGCGCACCCTCAAGGAAAACAATGTCTTTGTCTACTGCGCCGATATGGGCGGCGAACCGCTGGAGCGCACCGACCTTTCGGGGGCGGTGGCCCTGGTCATGGGCAGCGAGGGCAGCGGCGTCAGCGCGCTGGTGCGCAAGCTGTGCGACGGCGTCGTCAGCCTGGACATGGCCGCCCGCAGCACCGGAGTGGACAGCTACAACGTCTCGGTGGCGGCCGGCATCCTGATGTACAACATCATGGGCCGCAGACGCCAAGGGTGAGACACAACCGGATGGTTTAGAGTAAGAGGGAGAGAAACACACCATGCCAAGCAAGCGGACGAATGATTCGGTCGAGCGGATTTTGCAGGAGCTCAACCAGCAGCAGGAGGCCAAGGGGATCCGTGACGGCGTTACCGACCGCAACGTGGACGAGATCCTGCGCAGCATCCCCCGTGCCGGTGTGCATCCTGACGACGGGACCGTGCAGCTTGGGCCCATTCCCCAGAACGAAATGCCGAAGGTGGAGGTCAGCGCCGATGTGGCGGACCCCGAATCCCGGTTTTCCACCCAGGCCATCGACGCCCTGCTGGCCGATCTGCCCATTTTCCGCAGCGAGGAGGCTGTGCGCCATCCCTCCTCGGCCGTGACGGCCAAGGCTCCCGCGAAACAGCAGACCCCGGCCGCCCGGCCCGCGGCAGCAGCCCGCCCGGCCCGGCAGGAGGCTCCCGCCCGTCAGGCACAGCCTGCACAGGACCGGAGCGCTGCCGCCCCGGCACCTGCCCGCCGCCAGCCGGAGACCCTGCAGGCGCCGGACCCCCGGCCTGCTCCGGAGCCTGCCCCCAAAGGCGAGGATGGCCAAAACACCATGGGGGACACCACCCGCACCGGCATCATCAAGAATTTCCTGCGCCAGATGGGCGGCGAGGAGGGCGACCAGAGCGCCGACGAACTGTCCCAGCGCAAAAATCAGTTCCAGCGCTTCTTTGAGGAGAGCGTGGCCGTCGTGCCCGACGCCAAGGGCAAGCTGCCGCCGGAGAAGAAGCGGGGCAAAAAGCGGGGATTTTTCAGCCGCGTGGAGGACACGGGGGAAATCACCGATGAGTTTGTGCCCATCAACGTCTCCATCGTAGGCCATGGCAATGAGGCTGCCCAGCCTGCCGCCGGGCCGGAGGAGGAGACCCCGCCCCGCCATGAGCCGTCCCGCAAGAAGAAGGGATTTTTCGGCCTGTTCGGCGGCCGGAACGAGGAAGAGGAGGCCCCCCCGGAGGATGAGGAGGAACTCTTTGTCCCCGAGGCGGAGGCCCCTGTGCCCCAGCCGGTCCCGGAGGAGCAACCCGCCGTGAGCGCCCCTGCGCCTGCGCCGGAACCCGAACCCCAGCCCGAACCGGAACCGCAGAAGTACGTTTACCGTTCCAAATATGCAGGGACCCGGCGGGTGCACGGTTCCTTCACCGACACGCTGTCCTCCCTGGGGCTGTACCATGTCGATGCTTCCCGCATCCGTGCCCAGGCGGAACAGTCCGCCGAACCGCAGTCTCAGCCGGTCAAGCCGGTACAGCCGGTGCCGGTGGCGCAGCCTGTGTTTGAGGAGGAGGCGGGGGACACCGTGGAGCGCCCCGCCATCCGTCAGGAGGAAGCGCCCCGGAAAAAGCGGGATACCGTAGAGTTCACCCCCGGCCAGAAACCCCATCAGCCGCCTGCGGCCGAAAGCCAGACCCAGACTTTCCATGGGTCGGAGCCGGTGGGAGAGCCGGTCATGACCCGGGCGGACACCCTTTCCATGAGCATCCCCGTGAACACATCCGAACCGGAGGAGCGGGAGGATACCCAGAACTTCCTCAGGTCGATGGAACCGGCAGCGGCGGGCCGTCCGGCCTGTCAGGCAAAGGCTCCTGCCCCGGCACCGCGCCGCAAGGCACCGGAGCCCGCGCCGTCCCCGGTTCAGGAGGCAGAGCAGGAGCCCGCACCGGAACACACCATGACCGGGCAGGTCCGGCTGGATATTCCGGCACAGGAGCCCCGTACGGAGCCTGCGCCCGAACACACCATGACGGGCCAGGTGCGCCTGGATGCGTCCCAGCCGTCCGGCGGCACCCAGGATTTCGACCTGGACCTGGAGCTGGGCCCCCAGGTGGAGGAAAAGCCCAACACTGAGCAGTTTGTGCGCGGCATTGCCCAGACGCTCAACGCCGGGCTGGATACTCCCGGGGAGGGAGAAACCGCCGACCGCTTTGCCGAGGCAGCGGCCCGCCTGACGGCCCGGGAGCCCGACGATGAGGAGGAAGCGCCCCGGAAAAAGCGGGGCCGCATGCGGTTTGGCGGCAGCCCCGACGACGAGCGGGATGCCCCCGAGGCCGACGGGCCCTTTGCTGCGGCGGAACACCGCCACAAGATCGACTACGAGACCGCCGAGGACGCCCCCAAGGTGCGGCAGGAACTGGACAAGCAGAACCTGATCGCCACCATCACCGTCATTGTGTCGGGGGTGGCCGCCCTGGTCATGCTCTACCTGGGCACCGCCGCCGTGGGCGGACTGCCCCTGCCCGGGGCCCTCAATACCGATGTGTCCGCCGCCCCGCTGCTGGTGGTCATGCTGGTGCTGCTGCTGGTGACCTGCGTCCTCAACTGGAAAACGCTGCTGGACGGATTTGTGGGTCTGGTGCGGTCTCCCTCGCCGGACACCATGCCGTCGCTGGCGGCGGCCGGCGCCCTGATCCAGCTGCTGGTCTTTCTCATCCAGCCGGAGTGGTACAATGTCTCCAAGTTCTGCCTGATGGCGGGCCCGGCGGCATTGCTGCTCTGCTTCAACGGCGTGGGCAAGATGCTCAACGCCCGCACCGTCCGCGCCAACTTTGACCTGGTCAGCGCGGGGGTGGACCACGCGGTGGCCTACCGCCTGCGGGATGTGGGCGTGCTGCGCACCGTCACCCGCGGCCTGGGCGAGACAAAACCCTGCCTGCTGGTCAGCCGTCCCACCGTTCTGCTCAAGAACTTCCTGGCCGGCAGCGATGCACACCGCACCTCGGACAAGAGCCAGCAGCAGTTCAGCTGGATCCTGGGGGCCTGCGGCCTCATCAGCCTGATCTTCACCCTGCTCTACCGCGGGGATGCCGGCATGGCCTTCTCCGCCATGGCGGCGGTGTTCTGCCTGGGCGCGCCCCTGGCCGGAACCCTCATCTCCGCCCTGCCCGCCCAGCTCATGCAGCGCAGCGCTGCACGGGTGGGCGCCGTCATCCCCGGCTGGAAAGACATCCGCCAGCTGGGCCGCACCAATATCATCCAGATCACAGCCCGGGACCTCTTCCCGTCGGGCTGCGTCACGCTGGCGGGCATCCGTCCCATCGGCAAGGAACGCATCGACCTTGCCATCCCCATTGCCGCCTCGGTCCTGGCGGAGGGCAGCACCACCCTGCGGGATGTCTTTCTGGGCATGATCGGCAACGACCGCAAGCTGCTGGTCAAGGTGGATGATCTCAAGACTGTCTACGGCAAGGGCTACGTGGCATGGGTCAACGGCAGCCGGGTGCTGGTGGGCAACCGTTCCCTTATGGAGGAGTACGAGATCCATGTGCCCAGCATGGAGTTTGAGCGCCGTCACTCGGTCAACCAGCGTCGGGTCATCTATCTGGCCGTGTCCGGCAACCTGACCGCCATGTTCCAGGTCAGCTATCAGCGCGACCCCGATACCGCCGCCGTGCTGGAAAGCCTGCGCCGCCGGGGCATGTCCATCATTGTGGACTGCGACGACTTCAACTGTGACGTCAACCTGGTGGAGACGGTCTACGGCCTGCCGGGAGATTCGGTCAAGGTGCTCAACGCCGAGGAGCGGGAGGCCCTGGCCCCCGCCACCGCCTGGCTGCCCGAGAGCGAGGGCAACATGCTGCATCTGGGCAGTTTTGCCAGCTTTGTGGGCGGTCTGGAAGCCGCCGCCGGTGCTGCCGAGAGCGAACATCATGCCAGTGTGGCGCTGGCTGCGTCGGTGCTTCTGAGCTGTGTGCTGGCGCTCTTCATGTCGCTGGCGGGGGGCATTGTCTCGCTGCCGCTGCCGGCCATGGTGCTGTATCAGGCAGCCTGGGCGGTGCTGACCATGGTGTTCCCCATGATCCAGCGCTACTGATCCCGTTTGCCGGGGGCCTTGCGCCCTCTGCTACAATGAGAAGGAGGGCCTTGCCGCCGTGTACCGTGTCAAAGACAGCCAGATGAGTGTTTACGATTATATCCCGCCTTTCCACGGGGAACTGTCCCACAAGAACCGCTGGGTCCGCCTGGCGGCGGCGATGGACTGGGATGCCTTTGAGCATGAGTACAGCGCGCTGTTTGCCCGGGGCGGCAAGGTGGCCATCCCCGCGCGGGTGGCGCTGGGCAGCCTCATCATCCGGGAAGCCTGCGGTCTCTCCGACCGGGAGACGGTGGCCCTGGTACGGGAAAGTCCCTACCTGCAATATTTTCTGGGGCTCAAGGCCTTTGTGGACGAAGCCCCCTTTTCGGCCCGCAGCATGGAGATGTTCCGGCGCCGGATCCCCCGCGCCATCGTGCGCGACGCCGTGCGGCTTCTGCGCGGCTTTGAACGCGAGGATCGCCCGGACTGACGCAGTCCCGGCACCGAAACTATTCTGATGACATAGAGGGTGTATATGGAAATTCTTTTGCATTCTGTCATCCACGCGCTGGAGGACAGCGTGCGGATGCTGCCGTTTTTGTATCTTGCCTACCTGCTGATCGAGTGGCTGGAACGCCACCACGGTCAGCGCATCGAGGACGCTCTGGCGGGTGGCGGCCGGTGGGGCTTTGCCCCCGGCGCCCTGCTGGGCTGCGTGCCCCAGTGCGGATTTTCCGCCGTGGCCTCCAACCTGTATGCCAGCCGGGTCATCACTCCCGGCACGCTGCTGGCGGTGTTTCTTGCCACCTCCGACGAGGCCATTCCCCTGCTGGCGGCGGAACCCGGCCGTTGGCCCGCCCTGCTGGCCCTGCTGGTGCTGAAAGTGCTGTTTGCCATGGTGGCCGGCTTTGTGCTGGATGTGCCTTTGCGCCGCTTTTTGCCCAAGTCGCTGTACGGCGGCTACTCGGGCAGCTCGGAGGAGATCGACTGCCACGAGGAACACGAGCCCCACAGCGGCATCTGGCTGGCCGCCCTGCGCCACACGCTGGAGATTTTTGCCTTTATCCTGATCTTCAGCTTTGCCATCGGCCTGATCTTTGAGCTGGTAGGCGAGGATACCGTGGCCGCCGCCTTCACCGGGCTGGGCGTCTTCCAGCCCATGGTGGCTTCTCTGTTGGGGCTGGTACCCAACTGTGCCGCCAGCGTGCTGCTGACCCAGCTGTATGTGGAGGGGGTCATCTCCTTCGGCAGCCTGTTCGGCGGCCTGTGCGCCGGTGCGGGCATCGGCCTGGCCGTGCTGTGGCGGGTCAACCGCAGCGTCAAACAGAATCTCTTCATGACGGGCCTTTTGTGGGCTGTGGGCGCGGTGTGCGGCATCGTGCTGCAGTTTCTGCCCCTGTGACCCGCCTGCAAGGAGGCATGTTTTATGCTGGAAGCACTGAAACAACAGGTCTGTGACGCCAACCGTCAGCTGCCTGCCCTGGGCCTTGTGACCCATACCTGGGGCAATGTCTCGGGCATTGACCGGGAGGCGGGGCTGTTTGTCATCAAACCCTCCGGGGTGGAATACGATGCCCTGACCCCCGAAAGCATGGTGGTCATGGACCTGGAGGGCAACCGGGTGGAGGGCACCCTCAACCCCTCCTCCGACACCAAGACCCATCTGGAACTCTACCGGGCCTTCCCGGCCATCGGCGGCATCGTGCACACCCACAGCACCTTTGCCACATCCTGGGCCCAGGCGGGGCGGGACATCCCCTGCTTCGGCACCACCCAGGCCGACTACTTCTACGGCCCGGTGCCCTGCGCCCGCATGCTCACCCGGGCCGAGCTGGACGCCGACTACGAAAAGAGCACCGGCCTTGTCATTGCCGAGCTTTTCCGGGAGCGGGGCCTTGACCCCGTGGCTGTGCCGGGGGCACTCTGCCGCTGCCACGGGCCCTTTGCCTGGGGCAAAGACCCGGCCCAGGCAGTGTATCATGCCTCGGTGCTGGAGGAGTGTGCCAGAATGGCGCTCTATACCCTCCAGCTGGACCCGGGCGCTCATCCGGTGCCCCAGTATCTGCTGGACAAACATTACTTCCGCAAACACGGGCCGGGGGCCTACTACGGCCAGCACTGACCCGAACCCACAACCGAAAACCGCCGCAAGGTGCCCGGGGCCGCAAGGCCGGCCGGGAGAATAGGGAAGCGGGTGCAAAGCCCGCGCGGGACCGCCGCCGTAAGGGAGCAGCCCCGGCCAGACACAGCCACTGCGCGCAGGAAATGTCCTGCGGGCGGGAAGGCGGGCCGGGACGCCGATGCCCGAGCCGGAAGACCTGCCCTGCGGTGTATCCTGCCGGAAAACCGGGCAGACCCCGCGCCGCGGACGGACCAAACGCAGGCAGGGGGCGCATGCTGTGTGCAGGGGATTCTGTGCCCCGCAGGCGGACGATGCATTCCGGCCTTTTTCCGCAAATCCGGCGGAAAGGGGCCTTTTTTCTGCCCCTTTCCCCCAATACAAGGAGGATTCCCAACCCATGAAACAGGCACTCTTGCTTGTCAGCTTCGGCACGGCGGCGCTCGGCGCCCAGAGCAGCATCACGGCGGTGGAAAACGCCCTCGTGGCCGCGGCCCCTGACCGGGCGGTGTTCCGGGCCTACACCAGCCCCACCATCCGGCGGATCCTGGCCCGGCGGGGCGTGGAGATGCCCGACCTGACCACGGCGCTGGAGACTCTGGCCGCTCAGGGCTACGAGGATGTGGCCCTCCAGCCCACCCATGTCATTCCCGGCTTTGAATACGACCGCATCCGGGCGGAGGCCGAGAGCTTTGCCCCCAAATTTGCCCGGCTGCGGCTGGGTACGCCCCTTCTCTGGGATGTGGCGGACGTCACCGAGCTGGCGGAGCATGCAGCACAGTGCTGGCTGCCCGAGGAGGGCGCCCTGGTGCTGTTGGGCCACGGCACCGAGCACCGGGCCGACCTGATCTATCCGGCTCTGGCCGGGGCCCTGCGCTGTGCGGGGGCGGACAATGCCCTGGTGGGCACGGTGGAGGGCTGGCCCGGCTTTGACGGGGTGCTCTCCATGCTGCGGCGGGGCGGCTGGCACAGGGTCTGCCTGCGGCCCCTGCTGCTCACCGCCGGGGAGCACGCCCGCAGCGACATGGCGGGGGAGCAGCCCGGCAGCTGGAAGAGCCGTCTTGAGGCCGAAGGCTTTGCAGTGGACTGCTGCCTGGAGGGCATGGGCTCCGATGAGGCGGTGCAAAAGATGTACTGCCGCCACCTGCGGGCCATTCTGTGAGGAAAAATCCCCACAAAAGGAGGGTACGGCTCCATGTTTGAGCATTACATCCAGTCGGGCGGGCGGCGGCTACGCTGCGGCTACACCACCGGCACCTGTGCGGCTCTGGCGGCCTGGGGGGCGGCCACATTGCTGCTGACCGGGCATGCCCCGGCCCAGGCTTCCCTGACCACCCCCAAGGGCCTGCCCGTCACGGTGTCCCTGCTGGACTGCCGCACCGACGGCCAAACCGCTCAGTGCTCGGTGACGAAAGACGCCGGGGACGACGCCGACGTGACCGACGGCATGCCCGTCACCGCCGCGGTGGAACGGACCGACGCCCCCGGCATCGCCATCGACGGCGGGGAAGGGGTGGGCCGGGTGACGCTGCCCGGCCTCGACCAGCCGGTGGGCGCCGCGGCCATCAACTCGGTGCCCCGGAAAATGATCGCCCAAGCCGCTGCCAGGGCTGCCGATTCGGCCGGGTACGCCGGCGGGCTGAAAATCGTCATCTCGGTGGCCGGGGGCGAGCAGGCCGCGGCAAAGACCTTCAATCCCCGGCTGGGCATTGTGGGGGGCATCTCCATCCTGGGCACCTCCGGTATTGTGGAACCCATGAGCGAGCAGGCCCTCATCGACACCATCGCCCTGGAGCTGCGCCAGGCCGCCGCAAAAGGAGCCAAACGGGTCATCCTGACCCCCGGCAACTACGGCATGGACTTTCTGCAGGCGGAGGGGATGGACCGGCTGGCCCCGGTGGTCAAATGCTCCAACTATATCGGGGACGCCCTGGACGCCGCCGCGGCGGCCGGGTTCGGGGAGATCCTGCTGGTGGGCCACGCGGGCAAGCTGGTCAAACTGGCGGCAGGAGTCATGAACACCCACAGCCGGGTGGCCGACGCCCGGGGGGAGGTCTTCTGCGCCCACGCGGCCCTCTGCGGCGGGGACCGGGAGCTCTGCCGCGCCCTCATGGCGGCCCCCACCAGCGATGCCTGCCTGGACCTGCTGGATGCCGCCCAGCTGCGGCAGCCGGTCATGGAGAGCATCCTCCTGGCAATCGATACAAAACTTGCCGCCCGACTTTGTGCAGACTGCCGGGCCGGGGCGGTGCTGTTCACCAACCAACACGGGCTTTTGGGCCAGACGCAACAGGCAAAGGAGATTTTAAAGGCATGGCAATAACTGGCGTTTTTTACGGCGTGGGCATCGGCCCCGGCGACCCTGAACTCATCACCGTCAAGGCGGTGCACACCCTGCAGCGCTGCCCGGTCATCGCCGCGCCGCGCACTGCGAACGGCAATATGCTGGCCCTGGACATTGCCCGGCAGGCGGTGGATTTGGGGGAGAAAACCATCCTCCCCCTGGACTTCACCATGGCTCCCGACCCTGCTGACCGGGAGGACTCCCACCGCGCCGCCGCCGAGGCCATTGCCCGGGAACTGGCGGCGGGCCGGGATGTGGCCATGCTCAACCTGGGGGATGTGGCGCTGTTTTCCACCTTCGGCCACCTGAAAAAGCGGCTGGCCGCAAAAGGCTTTGACACCGTCATGGTGCCGGGGGTGCCCAGCTTCTGCGCCATCGCTGCCCGCCTGGGGGAGACCCTCACCGACGGCGATACCCCCCTCCATGTCCTCACCGCCGCCGATGCCGACCTGGACAGGGCCCTGCGCCTGCCCGGCACCAAGGTCCTGATGAAGAGCGGCCGCACGGCAAAAGTCCGTCAGGCACTGGAGGAGCAGGGGCTTCTGGACCACGCCGCCCTGGTCACCAACTGCGGCCTGCCCGGGGAGGCCGTCTGCCCCGGGCTGGAGGGCGCCCCCGACCGGGCGGGATATTTCTCCACCATCGTGGTAAAGGAGTGAGCAAGATGGTACATTTTGTGGGCGCCGGGCCCGGCGCCACCGATCTCATCACGGTGCGGGGAGCGGAACTGCTGCGCGCCGCCGACGTGGTCATCTACGCGGGAAGCCTGGTCAACCCGGCTTTGCTGGGACTCTGCCGCCCCGGGGCAGCCCTCTACAACAGCGCTCAGCTGACCCTGGAACAGGTGCTGGACATCACCCAGACAGCCGACGCCGCCGGGCAGCAGATCGTCCGGCTGCACACCGGTGACCCCTGCCTGTACGGAGCCATCCGGGAGCAGATGGACGCCTTGCAGAAGCGGGGCATCTCCTTTGACCTGACCCCCGGGGTGTCCAGTTTCTGCGGGGCGGCGGCCGCCGCTCAGGCCGAGTACACCCTGCCCGGCGTCAGCCAGACGGTCATCATCACCCGCATGGCGGGGCGCACCCCGGTTCCCGAACGGGAGAACATCGCCTCCCTGGCCGCCCACGGCGCCACCATGGTGATCTTTTTGTCGGCGGGACTGCTGGACGGACTGCAGGCGGAGCTCCTCAAGGGGGCCTACACCGAACAGACCCCGGCGGCTCTCGTCTACAAGGCCACATGGCCGGAAGAAAAAGTCCTGCGCTGCCCCCTGGGCGAGCTGGCCGAGACCGGCCGCCGCTACGGCATCAAAAACACAGCCCTGGTGCTGGTGGGGGACTTCCTGGCGGCGGGATATGACCGCAGCCGCCTGTATGACCCCACCTTCACCACCGGCTTCCGGGAGGCCTCCCGATGACCGGCCTGCGGTGCATCGCCTTTACCGACAAGGGCTTTGCCCTGGCCCGGCGTCTGGCGGCTGCTCTGGACGGAACCGCCGTGCGCTGTGGCGGGGACGTCACCCTGGCAGGCTGGACGGCGGAGGGCTTTGAACAGGCAAAGGCGCTGGTCTTTGTGGGGGCGGCGGGCATTGCGGTGCGGGCCTGTGCGCCCTGCCTGAAAAGCAAGGATGTGGACCCGGCGGTGGTGGCGGTGGACGAGTGTGCCCGCTTTGCCGTGCCGCTGGTGTCGGGGCATCTGGGGGGCGCCAACGACCTTGCCCGGCAGATCGTTGCCCTGTGCGGGGCCCAGGCGGTCATCACCACCGCCACCGATGCCAACGGCGTCTTTGCGGTGGACAGCTGGGCGGTGCGGCAGGGCTGTACTGTCAGCCCGGTGGGGGGCATCAAGAGGGTGAGCGCCAAGCTGCTGGCAGGAGAAAAAATCCGCCTGCGCAGCGACTGGCCCATAGCAGGCACGCCCCCCGCGGGGGTGCTGCCTGTGGCGGAGGGCCCCAGTGACGTCCACCTCACCCTCGCCGCCCCGGCGGAAGGGGAGAGGGAACCGCTGCGGGTCATCCCCAAAATTCTGCTGGCGGGCATCGGCTGCCGCAAGGGGACCCCCATGGCGGACATCGAGGCCGCGGTGCTGGCAGCCCTGCAAAGGGCGGGGGCCGATCCTCTGGCGGTAAAAGGGGTGACCTCCATCCACTGCAAGGGGCAGGAACCCGGTCTGCTGGAACTCTGCCGGGTCCGCGGGTGGGAGTTTACCACCTTCTCCCCGGAGGTCCTGGCGGCCCAGCAGGGCGATTTTACCGATTCCGAATTTGTGCGCAAAACCGTCGGCACCGGCAACGTCTGCGAGCGCAGCGCCGTGGCGGCGGGGGGCACACTGATCTTACAAAAACAGGCGGGAAAGGGAGTCACCGTGGCATTGGCCCGGCTGCCCTTCTCGCCGGACTGGCGGTGGCAATATGAGTAAACTGTTTGTGGTGGGCCTTGGCCCCGGGGAGTCCTCCCAGCTGACCGGCGCAGCCCGGGCGGCGCTGGAACAGGCCGACCTGCTGTGCGGCTATACCACCTATATCCAGCTGGCCCGGGCAGTCTGCCCGGACACCCCCACCCTCTCCACCCCCATGACCCAGGAGATCCAGCGCTGCCGCATGGCGCTGGACGCTGCGGCCAAAGGGCAGACGGTGGCCATGGTGTGCAGCGGCGACGCGGGGGTCTACGGCATGGCAGGGCCCATTTTGCAGCTGGCCCCGGAATATCCCGGCGTGGACATCGAGGTCATCCCCGGCGTGACGGCGGCCCTCTCGGGGGCGGCGGTGCTGGGGGCGCCGCTGGCAAACGACTTCTGCGTCATCTCCCTGTCCGACCTGCTCACCCCCTGGCCGGTGATCGAGCGCCGTCTGGACGCGGCAGCAAGAGGGGACTTTTCCATCTGCCTGTATAACCCGGCCTCCCGGCGGCGCACCGGACATCTGCGCCGGGCCTGCGACATTCTGCTGGGGACCCGCCGCCCGGACACCGTCTGCGGCTGGGTGAAAAACATCGGCCGGGAAGGCCAGCAAAGCCGGGTCCTCACCCTGGCCGAACTGCGGGGGGAGACACTGGACATGTTCACCACCGTCTTTATCGGTTCCGATTCCACCCGGGTCATCGACGGCCGCATGGTCACCCCCAGGGGATACGAGGCCAAACAATGAAACTGCTGATTTTCGGCGGCACCACTGAGGGCCGCGTGCTGGCTCAGCGGCTGGCGGAGGCGGGGGCACAGGTCACCGTCAGCGTGGCCACCCCCATGGGGGCGGAGGAACTGGCAGGCATTCCCCGCCTCACCGTGCTCACCGGGCGGCGGGATGCCGGGGCCATGCAGACTCTTTTGCAGGGGTATGACCTCTGCATCGACGCCACCCACCCCTACGCAGCCCAGGCCAGCGCCAACATCCGCACTGCCTGCACCGCCGCCGGGGTACCCCTTCGGCGGGCGGCCCGCCCCGCCTCCGCCGTCACCGACGCCGCCTTTGCCGCAGATACCACAGCGGATGCGGCGGACTACCTGGCCGGGACGGAGGGCAATATCCTGCTCACCACCGGCGCCAAGGAACTGTCCGCTTTTGCCGCCCTGGACAAGAGCCGCCTGTTTGCCCGGGTGCTGCCCACCCATGAGGGCATCGCTGCCTGTGAGGCGCTGGGCATTCCCCACCGCAACATCATCGCCATGCAGGGACCCTTCGGCACCGCCCTCAACTGCGCGGTGATCAAACAGTACCGCATCGCCTGGCTGGTGACCAAGGACGGCGGCCGGGCGGGGGGCTTTGCCGAAAAGCTGGAGGCCGCCCGCTGCACCGGGGCAAAGGTGGTGCTCATCCGCCGCCCCGCCGACGGGGGAGAGGACCCGGAACAGCTCTTGCAGCAGCTTCTGGCCGCTCTGGCCGACCCGCACAACGAGAGGAGGAAACCCCAATGACCGTGACCCTTGCCGGAATGGGCGGCGGCACCGCCGCCACCATGACGGAGGAACTGCGCCGTGCCATGGAGCGCGCCCAGCTGATTGTGGGGGCGCAGCGCCTGCTGGATGCCCTGCCCCGGGGCCTTGCCGCCGACACTGCCGCCGCTGTCGCACCGGGGGAGATCCTTCGCCTGCTCAAGGCTTCGGACTGCGAAGAAGCGCTGGTGCTGTACAGCGGGGACAGCGGGTTTTACTCGGGGGCGCGGGGACTGCTGGCACTTTTGCAGGAGGAGCATATCCCCGCCCGGGTACTGCCGGGGCTTTCCAGCGTGCAGCTGTTGGCCGCAAGGCTGGGCCGTCCCTGGCAGGACTGGACCCTCTGCACCGCCCACGGGGTGGACTGTGACCCGGTGGCCGAGGTCTGTGCTGCCGGGGGGCCTGTCTGCTTCCTCACCGGAGGGACGGGAGGAAACGCCGCCGACCTCTGCCGCCGCCTGACCGAGGCGGGGCTGGGGGAGCTGCCCGTCACAGTGGGAGAAAACCTCTCCTACCCGGAAGAACGCCTCACCACCGGCACCGCCGCCGGGCTGGCAAAGGAAACCTTCCCCTCCCTGGCTCTGCTGCTGACCGAGGCAGTAAAACGTCCCCGCCGTGCGCCGGGCATCCCGGACGGGGAGTTCATTCGGGGCAAGACCCCCATGACCAAGCAGGAGGTGCGCTGTGCCGTGCTGTCCAAGCTGGCCCTGCGCCCCGGCGACGTTTGCTGGGATGTGGGCGCCGGGACGGGCAGCGTGTCGGTGGAGATGGCCCTCTTTGCCCGAAAAGTTTACGCCGTGGAGCGGGACGCCGACGCCTGCCATCTGATCGAACAGAACCGGGCGGCCTTCGGGGCGTGGAATCTGAATCTGGTGCAGGGCACTGCCCCCGAAGCACTGAGCGGCCTGCCCGCCCCTGACGCCGTCTTTGTGGGGGGCAGCGGGGGAGAGCTGGAAGCCATCCTCCGCGCCGCCGTGGCCGCCAACCCCAGTGTGCGGCTGTGCGTGTCGGCCATTGCGCTGGAAACCCTGGACGCCGCCCGCCATGCCTTTGAGGAGCTGGGCATCGACTGGGAGGCCACCCAGATCTCGGTGGCCCGGTCCAGAGCTGCGGGCAGGCTCCATCTCATGATGGCCCAGAACCCGGTCTTTCTCCTTTCGGGAGGCGGGGCATGAGGGCGCTGATGCTGGCCGCCATGCAGAGCGGCAGCGGCAAGACCGCCGTGACCTGTGCCCTGCTGGCGGCGGCCCGGCGGCGGGGGCTGGACGTCCACCCCTTCAAGACAGGCCCCGACTACATCGACCCCATGTTCCACACCCGGGCGGCGGGACGGCCCAGCCGCAACCTGGACCTGTTTCTGCAGGGGGAGGCGGGCGTCCGCCGCACATTGGCCACTGCGGGGACTGCTGCCGGGGAGGGCTTTGCCCTCATCGAGGGCGCCATGGGCTACTACGACGGCATGGCGGGCGGCACCGATGCCGGCGCCTGGGCGGTGGCAAATGCCCTGGGCGTCCCCGCCATCCTGGTGCTGCGCCCGGCGGGGCAGGGGGTGACCCTGGCGGCCCAGCTGTATGGCATGCTGCACTTTCGCACCCCCAGCCACATTGCCGGGGTGCTGTTCAACGGCTGCAAGGCGTCCCTGGCCGACTACCTGGCCCCCATCGTGACCCGGGAGACGGGGCTGCCGGTGCTGGGCACCCTGCCCCCCTGCGACGCGGCAAAGTTCGACAGCCGTCACCTGGGCCTGCAGACCCCCGGGGAGATCGCCGGCCTGGACGCCCGCTTTGCCGCACTGGCCGAGCTCCTGGAGCAAAACGCCGACCTGGACAGACTGCTGGCCCTCGCCGCCGACCTGCCGGATGGGCAGCCCAGCCTAACCAGGGTAGGCAACCCGGTTTGCCGCATTGCCGTGGCCCGGGACGAGGCCTTCTGTTTCACTTACGCCGACAACCTGGACGCCCTGCAAGGGGCGGGGGCGGAACTCTGCTTTTTCAGCCCGCTGCACGACGAGGCACTGCCCCGGGACTGCGACGCCCTCTATCTCTGCGGCGGCTACCCGGAACTCCACGCCGGGGCGCTGGGCCAGAACGCCCCCATGCGTCAGGCAGTGCGTCAGGCGGTGGCTTCCGGCATGCCCACGGTGGCCGAGTGCGGGGGCTTTCTCTACCTGGGCCAGGCATTGGAAGATGCCGGCGGCAACCGCTTCCCCATGGCGGGGGCGCTGCCGGGGGAGGGCTTCCGCACCGACCGGCTGCGGCGGTTCGGCTATCTGACCCTGATGGCGGACACGGACAGCATGCTCCTCCGCAAGGGTGACACGCTGCCCGCCCACGAGTTCCACTACTGGGAGGCCCGGCAGCCCGGCGGCGACCTGACCGCCCGCAAACCCGGCCGGGACAAGAGCTGGCAGTGCTGCTTTGCGGGGCCGACGATTTACGCCGGGTTCCCGCACCTGCATTTCGGGGGCAGCCTGCCCCTGGCAGAACGCTTTGTGGCGGCGGCCGCTGCCTACCGCCAAAGAAAGGCTGAATGAAATGAAATTTACTTCGATCGCCTCCCTGTTAAAAGCCATCCCCGCCCCGGATGAAACTGCCCGGGCGGCGGCCCTGGCCCACTGGGATGCCCTGGCAAAGCCACTGGGGAGTCTGGGGGCCCTGGAGGAGGACATCGCCCGCATAGCCGCCGTCACCGGTGACCCTGATGTCTGTTTGCAGCGCCGCACTCTGCTGGTGCTCTGCGCCGACAACGGGGTGGTGGCCCGGGGCGTCACCCAGACCGACAGCAGCGTCACCGCCGTGGTGGCAAAGGCCCTGGCGGAAGGCAACAGCACCGTCTGCCACATGGCCCGTCAGGCAAACTGCCGGGTGGTGCCGGTGGATATGGGCATGCTGCCCCACGGGCCCATCCCCGGCCTGGTGGACTACTGCGTCCGTCCGGGGACCGATGACATCACCAAAGGTCCTGCCATGACCCGCGCCCAGTGTGAGCAGGCGGTGCTGGCCGGGGCAAACTTGGCCGCCCGGGCGGCGGAACAGGGAGCGGACATCCTCGCCACCGGGGAGATGGGCATCGGAAACACCACCACCTCGGCGGCGGTGGCCTGCGCCCTGCTGGGCCTTGCCCCGGAGGAGGCCGTGGGCCGCGGGGCGGGCCTTTCCGACGCCGGCCTTGCCCGCAAGCGGGCGGCTGTGGAAGAGGCCCTTGCCCTCAATCAGCCCGACCCTGCCGACCCCCTGGATGTCCTCGCCAAAGTGGGCGGACTGGACATTGCGGGGCTGTGCGGCGTCTTTCTGGGGGCGGCGGCCTGCCGGGTGCCGGTGCTCATTGACGGAGTCATCAGCGCGGTGGCAGCTCTGTGCGCGGCAAGGCTCTGCCCCGGCGCCCGCCAGGCTATGCTGGCCAGCCATGTGTCGGCGGAACCCTGCGGCCGGCGGCTGCTGGAAGCGCTGGAACTCCATCCCCTCATCTGCGCCGGCATGCGCCTGGGGGAGGGCAGCGGCGCAGTGGCAGCCCTGCCGCTTCTGGACCTGGCACTTTCCGTCTACCACGGCGGGCGGACCTTCGGCGCTCTGGGCATGGAGGCTTACACGCCCCAGGAGGACAAGCCATGATGACACTGGTGATCGGCGGCGCGGCCTCAGGCAAGAGCGAGTTTGCGGAGGCTCTGGCCCGGCAGTTTGCCAGCCCCCGGGTCTATATCGCCACCATGCAGCCCTTCGGGGAGGAGGCTCTGGCCCGCATCCGGAAGCACCGGGACCGCCGCGCCCGCATGGGCTTTACCACCCTGGAGTGCTACACCGGTCTTGCCACCGCCTGCGACGCCCTGCCGGGGAACGCGTCGGTGCTGCTGGAATGCCTGGGCAATCTGGTGGCCAACGAGCGGTACAGCCCCGACGGCGGCGGCGAGGGCGCCGCCCTGGCCGGGGTGCTGTGCCTGGCCGACCGCTGCCGGGATCTGGTGGTGGTGACCAACGAGGTCTTTTCCGGCGGCTCGGACTACGAGGGAGACACCCTGGGTTATCTGCGGGAACTGGCCAATGCCAACCGCGCCCTGGCCGCCCGGGCCGACCGGGTGGTGGAACTGACGGTGGGCCTGCCCAACTGGCTCAAGGGCGGGCCGACACAATCGGAGGAGGAGAACCCACATTGAAACAGGCTCTGCGCGCGGTGGACGCCGCGTTTTCCATGTTTTCGGCCATTCCCATGCCCCAGATGGACTGGGACAAGGGCGGGCTCAGGTATATGCTGTGGGCCTTTCCCCTCATCGGGGCAGTGATGGGCGGGCTGTGCACCCTGTGGGCGCTGGCGGCGGATGCCCTGGCCCTGCCCGCGGTGCTGCGGGGGGCGGGGCTTTGCCTCATTCCCCTGGCCGTGACGGGCGGGGTGCATCTGGACGGCTTTGCCGACACCTGCGATGCCCTTGCCAGCTACGCCCCGCCGGAAAAGCGCCGCCAGATCCTCAAGGACCCCCACATGGGCGCCTTTGCGGCCATCCGGCTGTGCGGGTGGTTCGTAGCGGACTTCGCCCTGTGGGCGGCTCTGCCGGAATTTCTCGCCGTCGCTGTGACGCTGGGGTTCTGCCTGTCCCGGGCGCTGTCCGGGCTGGCGGTGGCCCGCTGGCCTCTGGCCAGCGATACGGGACTGGTCCATACTTTTGCGGAGGCCAGCGACCGCACCGCCACCGGGCGGTTTCTGACAGTTGTCGCCCTGCTGCTGACAGTGGGGCTGGCTGCCTGCGGGGTGCAGGGTGCTGCCATGGCCGTGGCTGCCTATGGGGTATGGCTCTGGTACCGGCGGATGGCCCGGGTGCAGTTCGGAGGCATTTCGGGGGATCTGGCCGGATGGTTTGTGCAGACCTGCGAGGTCTGGATGCTGGGGGCTTTGTGCGCGGTGCAGTATCTTGCCGCCGCATGGCATTGACAGGGAGGAAAAAGAAGCTATGATGTTTGTGACGGGTCCGCTGTTTGCAGGCAAGCGGGACTATGTCTGCCGCGCCCTGGGCTGTACGCGGGAGGAGCTGGCCGCCCGGGCGGTGTGGGACGTGCAGGACCTGGCCGCCGACGCCCCCGATGCCGGGGCGCTGGCAGCGCTGGCCGACCGCCTGGCCGGGTACGAGGTCGTCATCGCCACCGAGGTGGGGGGCGGGGTCGTGCCCGTGGACGCCAGGGAGCGCGCCGCCCGGGAAGCCGCCGGACGCCTTGCCTGCCTGCTGGCCCAGCGGGCCGAAACCGTTGTGAGGGTCGTCTGCGGACTGCCGCAGACCCTGAAAGGAGATTCATCATGCTGGTCTATCTGATCCGCCATGGACAAACCGTATACAATGCCGAAAAACGCTACCAGGGCACCCGGGACATCCCCCTGTCCGACGCCGGCCGCGCCGGGCTGCACAAGGCCGATTTCACCCCCGACGCCCTCTATGTCTCGCCTTTGACCCGGGCCCGCCAGACGGCGGAGATCCTTTTCCCCGGCGTTGCTCAGATCCCGGTGCAGGATCTGCGGGAGATGTGCTTCGGCAGCTTTGAGGGCCGCAACTACATCGAGATGGAACACGACGCCGAGTACCTGGCCTGGGTGGCCTCCAACAGCGAGACCGCCTGCCCCGACGGCGAGCGCAAGGCGGATTTCTGTGAGCGCACCTGCAAGGCCTTTGCGGGGGTCATCGACGAGGCTCTGGCCAAAGGGGTGGAGCGCCTGGCCATTGTGGCCCACGGCGGCACCCAGATGGCCTCGCTGGAGCGGTTCGGCCGCCCGGCCCGGGGCTACTACGACTGGTGCGCGGGCAACGGCGGCGGCTTTGTTCTGGACGCCTCTCGCTGGAAGACCGACCGGGTTCTGGATCTGGTGGGGACGGTGGATTACGGCAATCCTCCGGCCAGGGAGGCACAGTGACGGTGGCGGCTGCCGCCCTCTGCGGCTTTGTCATCGACCTGTTTCTGGGGGACCCGGCCTGGATGCCCCATCCGGTGGTGTTCATGGGGCGGTGCATCTCGGCACTGGAAAAACTGCTGCGCCGTATCTTCCCCAAAACACCCAAAGGGGAACTGGCCGGGGGCGTGGTGCTGGCGGCGGTGCTGCCCCTGGGCACCCTGGTCTTTACCGGGCTCTGCGTGTGGGGGCTGGGCCTTGTCCATCCGGTATTCAGCTTTGCTTTGCAGGTGCTCTGGTGCTGGCAGGCCCTGGCCGTCAAGGGCCTGCGGCAGGAGAGTGAAAATGTCCGTCATGCCCTGGTCAGCGGCACCCTGGACGACGCCCGCAAGGCTGTCAGCCGCATTGTGGGGCGGGATACCGTTGCCTTGAGCCGGGAGGGAGTCATCCGTGCCGCGGTGGAGACGGTGGCGGAAAACTTTTCCGACGGCGTGGTGGCGCCCCTGTTCTGGATGCTTATCGGCGGGGCGCCCCTGGCCCTGGCCTACAAGGCGGTCAACACCATGGACAGCATGGTGGGTTACAAAAACGACCGCTATCTCTACTTCGGCCGGGCGGCGGCAAAGCTGGACGATGCCGCCAACTGGCTGCCTTCCCGTCTGGCGGCGCTGCTGCTGGTGGCGGCGGCGCCCCTCACCGGCCAGAACGCCGGACGGGCCTTTGCCCTCTGGCGCCGGGACCGACGCAAACATGCCAGCCCCAACTCCGCCCAGACCGAATCCGCCATGGCGGGGGCGCTGGGCGTGCGGCTGGCGGGGCCTGCCAGCTACTTCGGCAAGGTCCTGGGAAAACCCTGGATCGGGGACGACACCCGGCCCATCGAGCCCCAGGACATCACCCGGGCAAATCGGATGCTCTATGTGGGCAGCGCCCTCGCCCTGGTACTTTTCTGCGGGGTGCGGCTGGGCGTCCTGGCCCTGGCCCTGACCCTGTAATGCCGTAAAAAAATCACACACCGAAAGGAGACTGCCATGCAGCTGACCCACGGAGGAGACTGGGAGGGCTATCGCCGGGAATACGGCGGCATGCCGCTGGATTTTTCGGCCAACGTCAGCCCCCTGGGCATGCCGGATACCGTGCGCCAGGCCGCTGCCGATGCCCTGGCCGACGCCTGGCGCTACCCCGACCCTCTCTGCCGGCAGCTGCGGGACGCCCTGGCTGCCTATCATGGGGTGGATGCCGGGCAGATCGTCTGCGGGGCGGGGGCGGCGGACCTGATCTTCCGCCTGGTGCTGGCCCGGCGGCCCCGGAGGGCTCTCGTCACCGCCCCCACCTTTGCCGAGTATGAGCAGGCCCTGGCCCTGGCGGGCTGTGCGGTGGAGCACCTGACCTTGCGGGAGGAAACCGGCTTTGTGCCGGGGCAGGACCTGCTGGACGCGGTGCGCCCCGGCATCGACATGGTCTTTCTCTGTGAGCCCAACAACCCCACCGGCCGCACCTCCCCTAAGGCGTTTTTGCAGCAGGTTCTGGCCCGCTGCGCCGGGTGCGGGGCGCTGCTGGTGGTGGACGAGTGCTTCAACGAATTCCTGCCCGACCCGGCGGGGCATACTTTGACAGGGGAACTGTCCGGGGAACACGGCAAAAACCTGGCGGTGCTGCGGGCCTTCACCAAGAGCTTTGCCATGGCCGGGCTGCGTCTGGGCTATGTGCTGTGCGGGGACGCTGCCCTGGCGGAACGGCTCTATCACTGCGGCCCGCCCTGGGCGGTGTCCGGACCTGCCCAGGCGGCGGGGATGGCGGCTTTGCAGGCTGCCCCCCACTGCCTGCCAAAACTTCGGGCGGTCATCGGGGCGGAGCGCCCCAGACTGGCCGCGGCCCTGGAGGCCATGGGCTGCAAGGTCATCCCCGGGGAGGCAAACTATCTGCTCTTTTATCACGCCCTGCCCGACGGCAGCCCCGACGCCGGCCTGGCCGCCCGGCTGCGGACAAAGGGCGTCCTGCTGCGGGACTGCTCCAACTATTTGGGCCTGGGCCCCGGCTGGTACCGCACGGCGGTGCGTGGGACGGAGGAAAACGGGGAACTGCTCAAACGCTTGCGGGAGGTTCTGTGATGGCAAAGTGCATCATGGTGCAGGGCACCATGTCCGGGGCGGGCAAAAGCCTGCTGGTGACGGGGCTGTGCCGGGCCTTTCTGCGCCGGGGACTGCGGGTGGCGCCCTTCAAGAGCCAGAATATGGCCCTCAACAGCTATATCACCAAGGACGGGCTGGAGATCGGCCGGGCCCAGGCTGCCCAGGCCGAGGCCGCCGGGGTGGAGCCGGATGTGCGCATGAACCCCATTCTGCTCAAGCCCAGCAGCGACACCGGCAGCCAGCTCATCGTCAACGGGGAGGTCCGGGGCGACTACCGGGCCGCCGACTATTTCAAGCTGAAAAAGACGCTGATCCCGGACATTCTCGCCGCCTACCGGAGCCTTGCTGCCGAGAACGACGTCATCGTCATCGAGGGGGCAGGCAGCCCGGCAGAGATCAACCTGCGGGAGGGGGACATCGTCAACATGGGGTTGGCCCAGCTGGTGGACGCCCCTGTGCTGCTGGCCGGGGACATCGACCGGGGCGGGGTGTTTGCCCAGCTTTACGGCACGGTGGCCCTGCTGGCCCCTGAGGAAAAAGCCCGGCTCATCGGCACCGTCATTAACAAGTTCCGGGGGGATGTGTCCCTTTTGCAGCCGGGCCTGACCCAGCTGGAAGCTCTCACCGGCGTTCCGGTTCTGGGAGTGATCCCCTGGCTGGATGTGGACATCGACGACGAGGACAGCCTCTCCCGGCGCCTGACCCGGCGGGAAGGCGGTCGCCCGGTGGACATTGCGGTCATCCGCCTGCCCCGCATCTCCAACTTTACCGACTTCTCCCCCCTGGAGGAGCACCCGGCCCTGGGGGTGCGGTATGTGGGGGCGGTGAAAGACCTGGGCCGCCCCGACCTGGTCATTCTGCCCGGCACCAAGAGTACCATGGCCGACCTGGCCTGGATGCGGCAGAACGGGTTGGAAGCCGCTGTCCGCAGGCTGGCGGCCTCCGGGGTGCCGGTGCTGGGGGTCTGCGGCGGCTATCAGATGCTGGGGCAGACTCTCGACGACCCCGACGGGGTGGAAGGCGGCGGCAGCATGGCGGGCATGGGGCTTTTGCCCTGTGCCACCGTTTTTGCGGGCAGCAAGACCCGCACCCGGGTCACCACCGCCGTGGAGGACGGCCCCTTTGCCGGGGCAAAGCTGGACGGCTACGAGATCCACATGGGCCGCACCCGCCCCCTGACCGACGATGCCGTTCCCTTTGCCCGTCTGTCCGACGGCCGGGCGGAAGGCACCGTGGCCGGGCAGGTGTTCGGCACCTACCTGCACGGGCTGTTTGACACGGGAGAGCTCACCGCCGCTCTGGCCCGGTGGCTTCTCAGCCGCAAGGGCCTGGACCCGGCGGCAGTGAGCAAACCCGTCGACCGCAACACCTACCGCCAGCAGCAGTATGACCGGCTGGCGGAGGCACTGGAACAACACCTGGACCTGACCGCCATCTGGCGGGCAATGGAGGAACGCTGCCATGGATAAAGGACTCATCCATCTCTACACCGGGGACGGCAAGGGCAAGACCACGGCCGCCATGGGCCTGGCCCTGCGCGCGTTGGGCAACGGCCTGCGGGTGACGGTGGTGCAGTTTCTCAAGGATGGCCGCAGCGGGGAACTGGACCCCCTGCGCCGCCTGGGGGCGACGGTCTATACCGGCCGCCCGGGAACGAAATTCGTCTTTCAGATGAACGAGGCCGAAAAGGCGGAGGTTCGTGCCCTGCAGAATGCCCAGCTGGCCCAGGCCCTGGAAAACGACTGTGACCTGCTGGTGCTGGACGAGGCCTGTGCCGCCCTGCGTCTGGGCATGGTGGAGGAGGCCCTTCTCCGCCGTGCTGTGCTGGACCGCCCCGGGAACCGGGAAGTGGTCCTGACCGGGCGGGACCCAGCCCCCTGGCTGATGGAAGCAGCCGACTATATCACCGAGATGCGCTGTGAGCGTCACCCCTACCAGAGGGGCATCCCGGCCAGAAAGGGCGTGGAATACTGATGGTACAGCACAAAACCCCCGGTGACATCGAGCGCACCAGCATGGGCATCATTCTGGAGGAGCTGGCCGAACAGGGTCTGACCCCGCCCCCGGAACACCAGGCCGTCGTCTGCCGGGTGGTGCACGCCACGGCGGATTTCGACTATGCCCGGAACCTGGTCTTCACCCCCGACGCAGTGCAGAAGGGCATCGACGCTCTGCTGGCGGGGGCGCCCGTCATCACCGACACCAACATGGCCAAGGCGGGGGTCAGCCGACCCTGCCTGCAAAAGCTGGGGGGAGAGGCCCTCTGCTTCATGGCGGATGCAGAGGTCGCCGCCGCCGCCCGGGAAAAGGGTACCACCCGGGCCGTGGCGGCGGTGGACAAGGCGGCAGCACAGTATCCCGGCGCGGTGCTGGCTTTCGGCAACGCCCCCACGGGTTTGCTGCGCCTGGCGGACTGGATTGAACAGGGCTACCGGCCCGCCCTGGTCATCGGGGCGCCGGTTGGCTTTGTCAATGTGGTGGAAAGCAAGGAGCACGCCCTGGAAGTCTGCCGCAAGGCGGGGGTGCCCGCCATCCTGGCCATGGGCCGCAAGGGGGGCAGCGGCGTGGCGGCAGCCATCTGCAACGCCCTGCTCTACACCGCCTGCGGCACCCTGGACCCCGCCGCCCGGGGCTGGAACTGAATCAAAAAAATACAAATACACCCCGGAACGGGCCGTAACCGGCAAACCGTTCCGGGGTGTTGCTTTGTTCAGGAAAGGGATTCGGGCAGGGGCGGGGGCAGATGGCGGGCCCGGCGGTAGAGGACGGCGCCCGCCACCGTGACGATGGCCTCGGTGACGGGGAAGGCGCACCAGACGCCGTCCAGCCCGAAAGCCGCCGCCAGGGCAAAGGCCATGGGCAGAATGATGGCAAAGCCCCGCAGCAGGGCGATGATCTGCCCCGGGACCGGCTGCTCGATGGAGGCAAAATACACCGACAGGATGATGTTGACTCCCGCAAAGGGGCAGCCGATGAAATACAGCCGCAGGCCCATTTCGGCGATCTGCTGCAGCTGAGCGTTGCCCTCGCTGTTGAAGAGAGTGGTCACCGGTCCTGCCCAGAGGAAGGTCATGGCATAGACCGCTGCGGCGATGACAACGGCGGTCACCAGGGCGTAGCGCAGGATGGCCCCCAGTTCCCGGCGGTGGCCGGAACCGTAGTGGCGGCTGAGCAGGGGCTGGATGCCCTGGGAGATGCCGGTGAAGATGGCGATGACCACTAGGGACAGGTTGGCGATGACGCCGTAGGCCGCCACCCCCACGCTGCCGCAGATGACGAGAAGAATGGCATTGAAGGCAATCATGACCACGCCGGAGGACAGCTCGGTGATGAGGGAGGGCACCCCCGCCGAGCAGATGCTCCCCAGCAGCCGTGCCCGGGGCCGTGACAAACGCAGATGAAAGCGGTTGCGCCTTTGCAGGCGGTAGGAGGACAGAATCCCCATGCTGATGACGGGGGCCACGCCGGTGGCCAGCGCCGCGCCGAAAATGCCCAGCCCCAAGGGGAAGATGAACACGTAGTCCAGTACTACGTTGGACAGGCTGCCCAGCACCATGGCGGCCATGGCCAGCTGGGGTGCGCCGTCGTTGCGGACGAAGCTGAGAAAGAGGTTATTGAACAAAAACATGGGGGAGAACAGCAAAAGAACCTGCAGATAGGTCCGGGTCATTTCAAACACGGTGCCGTCGGCCCCCAGCAGCCGGGCCAGTGTGCCGGGCAGCAGCAGCCCGGCGGCAACAAAGACCGCCGCAAACCCCGCGGCCAGCAATACCGAGGAGGAAAAGGCGCGGTCGGCCTCCTCCGGCTCCCCCTGGTTCCGGCGGATGGAATACTTGGTCCCGCCGCCCATGCCCACCATCAGGCCGCTGCCGTTGATGAAGCTGTACACCGGGATGGCAAGGTTGAGGGCGGCCAGGCCGTCGGCCCCCATGCCCACCGAGATGAAGTAGGTGTCGGCCAGAATATAGCAGGACAGGCCGATCATGCCCAACACATTGAGCGACGCATAGCGTGCGAACTCCCGAAAACAGGACGGTTGTTTCACAGGTCATACCCCTCTCTTTCCTGAACTGTCGTGAAACAGCATTGGCATGCCGCCGCACAAAAAAACGCCTTATCCCTCTCTCTTCTAAAGGCCTGCGAGAGAGGGAAAAGGCGTTTGCCCGGCGGCAATTGATTTCGTTGCCACGATTGTACCAGCCGGGATGAAAACTGTCAACCCCCGTCGGGGCGGCAAAAAATTACAGAGAATACAATTCGGAATATTTTTTGGTTAAATACTCGATGTAATATTTCGGGTCAAAGTCCCCGCCGCACAGGCTGCGGATCAGCCAGGCGGGTTCCTTCATGCAGCCGTACTTCCACAGACGGTTGGTGAGGGCGGTTTTGAGCGGGGTCAGGTCGCCCTTGGCCAGCATGGCGTCGAAGTCCATCTCGGAGGAGAGGCTGGCCATGGCCTGGGCCGCGTAGGCGCTGCCCAAAGCGTAGCTGGGGAAGTAGCCGAACTCGCCCCAGGACCAGTGGATGTCCTGCAAAACGCCGTGGGCGTCGTCGGGCACATCCACGCCCAGGTATTCCTTGTACTTGGCGTTCCAGGCGGCGGGCAGCTCGGAGACGGACAGCTCCCCGTGGAAGAGGGCCTTCTCCAGCTCATAGCGGACCATGATGTGCAGGCCGTAGGTCAGCTCGTCGGCCTCGGTGCGGATGAGGCTGGGCTCCACCCGGCTGGCGGCGCGGTAGAATTCCTCCTCGCTCACGCCGGACAGCTGGCCCGGGAAGAGGGTGCGCAGCGTCGGCCAGATCAGGTGGACAAAGCCGTGGCTGCGGCCCACCATGTTCTCGAACAGACGGCTCTGGCTCTCGTGCAGGCCCATGGTGGAGCCCCCCGCCAGCACCGTGTAGTTGAGGGCGGGGTCGACGCTCAGCTCATACAGGGCATGGCCGCCCTCGTGTGCCACCGAGTAGAGGCTGGACAGCACATCCCGGGGCATGTAGTGGGTGGTGATGCGCACATCCTTGCTGTTGAAGCCGTTGGTGAAGGGATGTTCGCTCTCGGCCAGGGAGCAGTGGGCGGGGTCCAGACCCCACAGGGACATGATCTTGTAGGCCAGGGCGCGCTGGCCGTCGACGGGCCAGTCCTGGTCCAGGAAATCGGTGCGGATGGGGGAGCCGTGGTCGGCAATGGCCTTGAGCAGCGGCACAATGGCGGCCCGCAGCTGGGAGAAGAAGGCGTCGCAGCGCCCGATGGTCAGGCCGCGCTCAAACTGGTCCAGCAATACCTCATAGGGATCGCGGTCGGGGTCGATCAGGGAAGCCTGACGGCGGCGGGCCGCGATGAGCCGTTCCAGATAGGGAGCAAACAGGGCAAAGTCGTTGCTGCGCTTGGCCTTGCCCCACACCGACACCGACTCCTGGGTCAGACGGGTGAAGGCGGCGTACTCGTCGGCGGGGATGGGGCGGATGCGATCCAGGCGGATGCGCAGCTCCCGCACCTCAGCCTCCTCCTGCTCGGTGTCGGCTTCGGCCTGGGCGGCGTCCAGCAGGGCGTCGGTGGAGGGCTGCACCAGCGTGTCAAACTGGGCGCGGCTCAGGATCTCCGCAGCCTCGGCCCGGCCCTCGGAACTCTCGGCGGGGGCGGCGGTGGCCTCGTCATAGGTCATGAGCCCCAGGGCATAATTATAAGCGTAAAGATTGCGCTCCAGTGTGCGCAGTTCGGCAATGTGTTCTTTCATATGGTAAAACTCCTGTATGGCCGGCAGGTCCTGCTTGGGACGGCAGGACTCCGCAGGGAAAAAGTCGAATAGCATCAGTATACCACGTTGTTTTTTTGGGAGCAATGCGATATGATAGAAAAACAGAAGGAGAAGTTTGCTGCCGGAGGAGCTTCCGGCGGTTTTCGGGGAGGAGGAGCCCTATGGCCCAGCAGCCGCTAGTCAGTGTGATCGTGCCGATCTACAATGCCAAAAACCATATTGCACGGTGCGTCGAGAGCATCCGCAAACAGAGCTATCCCAATCTGGAGATCCTGCTGGTGAACGACGGTTCCAAGGACGTCAGCCTGCAGGTGTGCGAGATGTACGCCAAGGTGGACCCGCGCATCCTGCTGGTGGACAAACCCAACAGCGGCGTGGCGGCCACCCGCAACCTGGGACTGCGCCTGGCCCTGGGCAAGTATCTGCAGTTTGTGGATGCGGACGACACCCTCCAGCCCGACGCTACCCGCCTGATGGTGGAAAAGGCGGAACAGTATGACACCGATCTGGTCATCGCCCACTACAACCGGGTCACGCCTCCGCCGGAAAAACCCAACCTGCCCAAGGCCATGCGGGACACCGCCTTTGCCGAAAAATTCGACGAGACCATGGAGCGGCTGCTGCCCTCCGACGAGCGGGTGCAGACCTTCGGCTTTCTGCCTGAGGGCTTCATGACCAAGGCGGAGTTTGCCAAAGGCCTCATGCAGGAGCCGGCCTCCTTTTACTACGGCGTCATGTGGAACAAGCTCTACCGTGCCGACATCGTCCGGCAGCACGAGGACGTCATCTGCAGCGAGGAACTGAACTGGAGCGAGGACCTCTACTTCAACCTCAGCTTCATCCGCTACGCCCAGCGCTTCTACGCCCTGGCGGTGCCGGTGTACAACTACCTGCAGAACAAGGAGAGCATCTGCCACACCGGGCTCAATCCCATCAATGTGGTGACCACCCGGGCGTCGCTGTTCAAGTATTACAAGGAACTGTACGAGTCCATGGGCCTGTATGAGCAGTACAAGCCCCAGATCTACAAGTATCTGGTCTCGATGGCGGAAAGCTGATTCCCCGCCCCTCACACCCGGCAAACAAACCGCCCCGGCAGCCTGGAGTTTCAGGCAGCCGGGGCGGTACTTTTTGTGTTATGCAGGGAAAAAGGCAATCACCGGGCGATGGGCGCCGTCTTGGCGGCCAGCCAGCTGCGCTCGGCGTCGGTCAGGCGGGGAGAAAGCACCTCGTAGACGTTCTTGTGATAGGCGTTGATCCAGTCGATCTCGCTGCGGGTCAGCTCGTCCACCAGCACGGGGGACAGGTCGATGGGCACAAAGGTCATGGGCTCAAAGCCCAGCCAGCGGCCGTACTGGTTCTCACCCTTGTCCACGCAGACCAGCTCGTTCTCGATGCGGATACCCACCTCGTCGGTCTCATAGACGCCGGGCTCGTCGGTGATGGTCATGCCGGGGCGGAAGATGACGGGGTTGTTGGGGCGCAGGCTCTGGGGGCCCTCATGGACGCTGGACATGAATCCCACACTGTGGCCGGTGCCGCAGCGGTAGTTGATCTTGTGCTTCCACAGGGGGCCGCGGGCAAAGCTGTCCAGGGCAAAGCCGGTGCAGTAGTCCAGCCACACCGCCTGGGCAATGCCGATGTGGCTCTGCAGCGTCCAGGTGTAGTAGCGGCGCTCGTTGTCGGTGAGGGGGCCCACCGGATAGGTGCGGGTGATGTCGGTGGTGCCGCAGTCGTACTGACC
>CALXHO010000019.1 GCA_944388125.1 uncultured Gemmiger sp.
TCTTGGTGCAGACGCCGCCCAGGGTCTCAATGCCCAGGCTCAGCGGGGTGACATCCAGCAGCAGCAGGCCCTTGACATCGCCCTGCAGAACGCCGCCCTGGATGGCAGCGCCCACAGCAACGCACTCATCGGGGTTGATGCCCTTGAACGGCTCGCAGTTGAGCTCCTTCTTGACGGCATCGTAGACAGCGGGGATACGGGTGGAACCGCCGACCATCAGGACCTTCTTCAGGTCGGAAGCCTTCAGACCTGCATCGGCCAGAGCCTTGCGGACAGGGGTCATGGTGCGGTCGACCAGATCAGAGGTCAGCTCGTTGAACTTTGCGCGGGTCAGGGTCATATCCAGATGCTTGGGGCCGTTGGCGTCCGCGGTGATGAAGGGCAGGTTGATGTTGGTGGAGGTAGCGCTGGACAGCTCGATCTTTGCCTTCTCGGCAGCTTCCTTCAGGCGCTGGGCAGCCATCTTGTCCTTGCGCAGGTCGATGTTGTTCTCACGCATGAAGTCCTCGGCCATCCAGTCGATGATGCGCTGGTCGAAGTCATCGCCGCCCAGGTGGGTATCGCCGTTGGTGGCCAGAACTTCGGTGACGCCGTCGCCCATCTCGATGATGGAGACATCGAAGGTGCCGCCGCCCAGGTCGTAGACCATGATCTTCTGGTCGGCTTCCTTATCGATGCCGTAAGCCAGGGATGCAGCAGTGGGCTCGTTGATGATACGCTTGACGTTCAGGCCTGCGATGGTGCCTGCGTTCTTGGTGGCCTGACGCTGGCTGTCGTTGAAGTAAGCGGGGACGGTGATGACCGCCTCGGTGACCTTCTCGCCCAGGTAAGCCTCGGCATCCGCCTTCAGCTTGGACAGGATCATCGCGCTGATCTCCTCAGGGGTGTAATCCTTGCCGCCGGCGTGGACCTTCTCGGCAGTGCCCATCTTGCGCTTGATGGAAGAAATGGTGTTTTCGGGGTTGGTGATGGCCTGGCGCTTTGCCACCTGGCCCACCAGACGCTCGCCGGTCTTGGTGAAGCCGACGACGGAAGGCGTGGTGCGGGCGCCCTCAGAGTTTGCGATAACGACAGGCTCGCCGCCTTCCATAACGGCGACGCAGCTGTTGGTAGTACCAAGGTCGATGCCAATGATCTTGCTCATGATAATGATCTCCTCTCGAATGATTGCATATTCAAAATGTTGGTGATTGTCGATTTATATGACCGGTCCCTTGCGGGACCGATACGGCTTTATTCAGCCACGACCACGGTGGCGTGGCGGATGATGCGGTCGCCGATCTGGTAGCCCTTCTGGAACACCTTCACGACGCTGCCGCTCTCCTGGCCTTCCTCGGGCGGGACCTGCTGGACGGCGTTCATGAAGTTGGGATCAAAGGGCTTGCCCAGCGCTTCGATCTCCACCACATGCAGGGTATCCAGTGCCTTGGCCGCTTTGTCCAGGGTCATGGTCACGCCCTTCTTGTAGTTTTCATCGGTGCAGGGGGCGTTGGCGGCCATGTCCAGCGTATCCAGGATGCCCAGGATCTGGGTCACTGCATGGGAAACGCCGTCATTGAACTTCTGGTCGGCCTCACGCGCCGAGCGCTTGCGGTAGTTGTCATATTCGGCTGCGGTGCGCAGCAGCTGGTCACGCAGTTCGGCGGACTTTTTCTCGGCCGCTTCCAGCTTGGCCTTGGTGGCCTCCAGCTCTTTTGCCTTGCCACCGCCGAACCAGTCCTTCTTCTCCTTGCCGGAGTTCTTGGACTGGTCTGCCTTGTCGGTGGATTCTTCTTTTCCGGAGGTCCCGGCGGCAGCTTGGGTTTCCTCCTTCGCTGCAGCGGGCGCTTGTTCCTCCGGTGCGGGCTTGGCGTCCGCTTCGGGCTGTTGGGCGCCCTTGGCCTTGGTTTCTTCGCTCATTCTTGGTCCTCCTGTCTTTTGCCGGACATGCTCTGTCCGAGCTTGCCGGTAAAGTAATCCAAAATGGGAATCAGTTTCTGGAACGGCATCCGGCTGGAACCGATGATCGCCATAGTCCCGGTCAGGCCTCCGCCTGCGAGATACCGCTTGCAGACAATGCACAGACCCGGCATTTCGGGGTCCAGGTCCTCGCCCAGCTTGGCGGTGACCCGCCCGCCTTCCGGCTGCAGCAGCTCGGTGGCCGCCTCATTGTCGGAGAAGACCTCCAGCAGGGTGCCGAGGTTTTCCCGGACGTCGGCGTTCTGTGCCAGGTACTGGGCGCCCTCCAGGTAAGCCTGGGGGCCGGTGCGGACCAGTGCTTCGGCCGCCGCCACAACGGGTGCCAGCCTCTGCCCTGCTGCCGCCCGGAGGCTCGCGCTGAGCATGGGGGTCAGGTCCTCGGGGGAGACAAAGGTCAGCCCCCGGTTGAGCAGCTGTGCCAGGGCCGCCGCATCGCTGCGGGAAAGTCCGGTGTCCACGCGGGCCACACGGGTGCGGACGCCGCCGGCGCTGGTCACTGCCAGGATCGCCGCCGAGTAGCGCCCCACCTGCACCACCTCAAAGTGGGCGATGCAGAGGTCGTCGGCCCGGGGGGTCGTTGCGGCGGCTGCGCAGCCGGTGTAGTCGGCCAGCGCTCTTGCCGCGGCGGGAGCCAGCTTCTCCGGTTCCACGTCCATGGTGGCGAACAGATCGTCGATGCGCTGCCGGTCGGTATCCTCCAGCTGCATGGCGTCGGGGCCTTCCAGCAGGTGATCCAGGTAATACCGGTAACCCTTGGTGCTGGGCACCCGGCCCGCACTGGTGTGGGGCTGCTCCAGCAGTCCCAGCCGTGTCAGCGCCGCCATCTCGTTGCGCAGCGTCGCGCTGGACACCGCCATGTCGAAGTAGTGCGCCAGCAATCCGGAACCTACCGGCTCGCCGTCCAGAGCATACAGGGCAACGATGGCCTCCAGGATCCGCTGCTTGCGTGCATCCATTGCCACCTTTCCCCGCCTCCTGTTCTCACGTTTCTGTTTGTTTTAGCACTCTATGTTCCCGAGTGCTAAGTTTATTATATTCCAACCTTCGCCGGTGTCAAGGGGTTTTGCAAAAATCTTTGAAAGTTTAACAGTTTCGTCACAAAGGCCGTCAAAAGCGGCTGCCTCCCCGCCCCCACCGGCCTGCAACCGCCCCGCAAACAGCAAAGCCGCCGGCCGGCTGCTGCCTTTCCGGGCCTTTGCGGGGCCTGGGGCAGCGGGCGGCCGGCGGTCGGTCTGACGCCGGGGAATACGGTGCTGCGGGGACAAAACGGAGGTTGGCTGTCATTCCTCCATCCAGCGTGCCAGAAAGGCTGCGGCAATGCGCATGGCCTCGGTCCGGGAGGCATCGGGCGGATCAGTCCTGGCACTGCCCAGCAGGCAGACGCCCCCCTCCATGTCACCGCTGACCACGATGGGCGCCGCGCATTCCAGCATGCGGCTCTCCACCCCGGTCACGGCATGGACCCGCCGGGCGGGATCCCGGGGAGCGGTGTAGACTCCCCGGGCGGACAGCAGCTTTTCCAGCTCGGGGGTGATGTGCTTGCCCAGCAGTTCCCCCCGGGTGCCGCCGGCCACCGCCACCACCGTGTCCCGGTCGCAGATCATGACCGGGGCGCTCAGCTGTTTGGCCAGCACCTCGGCGTAGACCCCGGCCAGCTCGTTGAGTTCGGCCATCTGGGAATATTTGCGGAAGATCACCTTGCCGTCCGCCTCGGTAAAGATTTCGAGTGCGTCCCCCTGACGGATGCGCTGGGTACGGCGGATCTCTTTGGGGATCACCACACGGCCCAGTTCGTCAATGCGGCGCACAATGCCGGTTGCTCTCATTGCGGAACCCTCCCTCTGGTTCTCCCGGCCATGCAGCCGGGGCAATTTGGTTTCCTCTCTAGTGTGCCGTGGCACAGCCAAAATATACCTGTCAGTTCCGTGCCGTCCGGATACAAGGCTTTTCAAACCGGTCCGCTCCCCTTATAATAGGGTCAAGATCATTCACAGGAGGCCGCCCATGGAGGAACTTTTACAGACAACGCTGTGCTATCTGGAGCAGAACGGCTGTTACCTGATGCTCCACCGCGTCAAAAAGAAAAACGACGTCAACAAGGACAAATGGATCGGTGTGGGCGGCAAGTTTGAGCCGGGAGAAGACGCCCTGGCCTGCGTCATGCGGGAGGTGCGGGAAGAGACCGGCTACGTCATGGACCAGCCCCGCTACCGGGACATCGTGGAGTTTTACTGTCCGCCCTGGCAGCCCGAGCGGATGCACCTGTACACCTGCGACCGCTTTTCCGGGGAACCCCATCCCTGCAACGAGGGGGATCTTGTCTGGGTGCCACGGGATCAGGTGCAGTCGCTGCCCATCTGGCAGGGGGACAAGATCTTTTTTGACCTGCTGGACCGGGAGGCACCCTTTTTCCATCTGGAGCTGTTCTACAACGGCGACACCCTGGTCCGCGCCGTGCTGGACGGCCGGGAGCTGGCCATCTGATGTCCGGTGCCTTCCTTATATAAAAGAAAAACCGGGCGGCAGTCCTCTTTCGGATTGCCGTCCGGTTTGTTTTGATTGGAGTACTTTTTCTGTCAGCGGTGAAGAATGCGGCCCAGCCGGGCGGCTCCCGCCTTCAGGCTGCAGGAATACCAGAGGAAAGCAAATCCTGCGAACAGTTTCACGCCCAGTGCCCGCCAGGTGAACCAGCCGTGCTGGATGGAGTGGGTGCGCAGCAGCGCCAGCCACGCCGGGGCGGACAGCGCCACAAGGGCAAGGGGCAGCGCCCGCAGGAGTGCCTCCCGGCTGCGCAGGCAGAGCACAAAGGCAGCGATGCCGGCCACCGTCAGCACCGCCAGCGGGATCAGCAGTTCCCGGGAGGACAGCGCATCAAACACGAAGCGGAAGATGTTGCCCCAGGTCAGTTCCATGCCGTGCCAGGTATCGGCGGAGGTGCGCACCGAAGCCTGATGCAGGGCGTCCCCGATGATGTCCTGCCCGGTCACGGCGCTCGCCAGCACCCACTTGGACGCCCAGCAGAGGGCGTAGCCCGCCCCCCAGCAGACTGCCCCGCCGCAGACAACGCCGCAGCGGCGCAGGGGCTTGTCCTCCCCGACACGGCGGTCCAGCAGCCAGACGGTCACGGGCAAACCAAAGGTCAGGATGGGGGTGACCAGCAGATCGAGAAAGGCAGTGCAGACACCGGTGACCGCCAGCCCCACCGCCAGGGTGTCCGCCCTGCGGGGGCGCGCCAGCACCCAGATGCAGGCTGCGTAGGCCACCGCGAAGCAGGTGAAGAACTGCATCTGCCGGGGCACAAAGAAGCAGGACACCAGCAGCTGGCTCACCGCAAACCAGAGGACAGCCCGCCAGCCGCAGGCCCGCCAAAGCTGCCACAGCAGCAGGCAGGCCAGCGCCGCAAAGAGCAGATAGTTTGCCACCCGCACCTGTCCGTAGGTCAACACCAGGAGAAGGGGCCGCAGCCAGATCAGGTAGCCGTGCCAGTACCGGGCGTAGGAAAAGGGTTCCAGCCTTGTATCGGCACCGGTCCTGCCCTGGGAGCGGGCATCCAGGTAAGCGGCCAGATCGTCGGGCAGTGTCTCGAAGTTGTCCACATTGTAGGCGGTGGAGGTCATCATGGCCTGCAGCGGGATGGTCTCGTCGGCGCTGGCCGCCTCAAACAGCATGATGGTATCGGTGTAGTTGTCCATCTGGAACAGCTTGAAACCGAAATATTCCGGGTACAGTCCTTCTTCCTGCAGCAGCGGCACCGAGCGGGCAATGTTTTTCCGCACCGGTTCCCCCGGCAGGGCATAGGCCGCAAAGAGCAGGACAAAGAGAATCACCAGCGCCGCGGCGGCGGACAGAACCGCACGGCCTGCAAAGCGCAGGGCAGCAGGCGTTTGCGGATGGGAATTGGACATATGGGGCCTCCTTTTGGGAGTCTGGCAGACTTGCGGCGGCCGTCCCCGGATGAAACGCCAAAAGAGGGCAGGCGGTCCGCCGCTGCCCTCTTATTATAGTGGAAAACCTAGGATGCTTCAACCGCGGCTAATCGGCCTGCCGGGACACCGACAGTACAATGCCCATCTCCCCCAAAAGCATCATCAGGCTGGTGCCGCCTGAGGAGAAAAAAGGCAGGCTGATGCCGGTGTTGGGGATGGTGTTGGTGACGACCGCAATGTTCAGCACCGCCTGCAGAATGACCTGCACCACAAAGCCCACCACCAGCAGGGCGCCGAACCGGTCCCTGGCCCGCACTGCGATGGACAGTCCCCGCAGCAAAAGCAGCAGGAACAGCAGAATGACCAGCGCTGCCCCCACAAAGCCCAGTTCCTCGCACAGGATGGAGAAGATAAAGTCGTTCTGGGGCTCAGGGACGTAGAGATATTTCTGGCGGCTGTTGCCCAGCCCCAGCCCGGCCAATCCGCCCGACGCAATGGCATAGAGGCTCTGGATGGTCTGGTGGCCCTCCCCCAGCGGGTCGGCAAAGGGATTCTGCCAGGATTCCAGGCGATCGGTGGCATAGGGGACCAGCTCCGGCAGCAATACCACCGCCGCCGCGATGGCCCCTGCCGCCGCGCCCCCGGCCAGCCCGAACCACTTGAGCCCGGTCCCGCCCACAAACATCAGCACCGCGCCGATGCCCAGGATCAGCAGCGTGCCCGACAGATGGGGCTCCAGCAGCATAAGCACCGTGACAACGCCCAGGATCAGGGCAAAGGGCAGCACCCCGGTGGAGAAGGTCTTCATCCGGTCATGGTTGAGGGAGATGATGTGGGAGAACACCAGCACCACCGAAAACTTGGCGATCTCGCTGGGCTGCAGGGTGCCCAGTCCCGGCAGCACGATCCAGCGCTTGCAGCCGTTGTACTCCGGCATGAACAGCACAATGGTCAGAAGGACCAGCGAGATGCCCATCATGGGCCAGGCCAGCTTGTGCCAGATGTGATAGTCAACGAAGGATGCCGCGTACATGGCAATGACCCCCAGCACGGCAAACAGCAGCTGGGGGCGGATGTAGGTATAGGCATCGCCCCGGCGGTAAAGGGCTACCGCATACCCGGCCGAGAAGAGCATCATCAGCCCGAAGCAGAGCAGCAGCAGCAAAATCACGAGAAAGGGCAGGTCCAGTGCCGGAGCCAGGGCAATGCGCCGGCGTACCCGGGCCAGCGCCCCGGCTGTCCGGGGCCTGCCTTTGGAAAGCTGTGACATCCTTGTTCCCTCCTCCCGGTTCACTCTGTCTATTGTACGCGGAGGGCAGGCGGTTTAGTCGTCCCGGGCGGCAGAAGATGCAAAAAACGGCTGCCTGTCCATCCCCGGAAAGGGGCGGGCAGACAGCCGTCCTGCAGAAAAAATCGGTGCTCAGTAGGTGGTGATGGTGGTGCCGGGATAGTAATGTCTGAGAATGTCCTGATAGTTCCAGCCGTTGTTGGCGTAGCCGACGGCCCCCCACTGGCTCATGCCGCAGCCGTGGCCGTAGCCGTACACATCAAAGATGAAGCAGTCGGTGCCCGCGTCATAGCTCACCGTGAAACACTGGCTGCGCAGGCTGCGGCCGTCCACGCTCTGGCGGGCCAGCAGAGTTTCCCGGAACCAGGTGCCCCGGCAGGTGGTGTTGGGGCCCTCATCGGGGCCGATCTGCATCTTGGTGACCCAGCCGTACTGGTTGGCCGACAAAATCTTGAACCAGTTGTTGGGGTCCACCCCCGACAGGTCGATGCCCAGCACATCCAGGATGCGCTGCTGTACCGTGGCGCGGGAGAAACGGGCCGTGCCCGATGTGGCGCCGCTGGTGTGCCAGTTGGTGGCAGTGGTCTCATCATAGGGGCTGTCCACGGCCTGCAGCCAGGCACGGTCGCTGCCCCACACATCCGCCGCAGAGGCCGTGCCCTTGGAGGCCGACGCAAAATAGGGCGTGAAGCAGACATTGCCGTTGTATGTAACCAGCACCCGGGCCATCTCCTGGGCCGCAGCCGTGGCGGCGGCACCCGGTGTGGCGCCCGCCACCGACGGATACCCGCCCTGGCTCAGGATCCAGCAATGGGCCGCCACACACTGTGCCTTGTAGGCCTCGGCGGGCGCATTGGGGCCCAGCTCGTTCTGGGCGATCATGGCCAGGCAGGTTACCAGATCCATGGTCTGCTGGGTGCCGTTCATCGTCACATTGATGGTCTCCGCCGGGGCGGAAGAACCGCCGCCGGTGCTGCCCGAGTTGTCAGTACTGCCCGAGCTGCCGGAATCCGTTCCGCCCGTGTTGGACGAGTCGCTGCCGCCCGAACCGTCCGTGCCTCCGGTACTGCTGTCCGGGCCAGGCGTGGGCGTCGGGGTCGGGGTGGAAGTGATGCTGTCCACCGAGACGGTCTGCTCCGGCAGAGTTCCCTCCGCGCCCTGGTTCAGGTCGGACTCGGAGGCACCGGCCTCCCCTGCCTTGTCGGTCAGACCGGCCAGCAGCTGGTCGGCACTGGTGATCAGGTTATCGGTTTTCTGCTGCAGATCCTGGATGCTCTGGCTCAGATCGGTGGAGGAGGCAGCCTGGCCGGGCTGCCCCTCCTGATTGGGCTGGATATTCTCGCTGCCGGCGCCGGTCTGCTCCCCGGAGCCCGAGGCCGTCTTGGCGCGGATGGTGCTGACACCGGCGTACCACTCCAGCTGAGCCTTGAGCAGCGAGGCCGTGTCGGGCGCCTCCTGACCGGATGCCGCATACTGGGTGGCTGTGAGCAGCGGGCTCTCCTGCATCTGGATGGGAGCGGCAGCCAGCTGGGCGTTTTCATCCTCCTCGATCATGCGGCCGGTCATGCAGAAGTTGACCCCCGCCACATCGGAAGCGCCCACCAGCGTCAGGAAGCTGGAGCCGTCCTCCACATCAATGTCGGTATCATAGAGCGAGCGCATGTGCGCCCCCAGAACAAAGCTCAGGTAATCGGAGTAGGAGGACAGGTCGCCGTAAGCCGTGGGGGCAAAACCGCCTTCCTCCGCCGGGTCCTGATACCACACCGCCATGACTTTGTAGCGGTAGGTGGCATCCCCCAGGTAGAGGGTGAAGCCGGCATTGTCCCGCAGCGTCTCAATGCTGGAAAGTTCCGACAGCGAGACACTGTCCATGTTCAGTACCGTGTTGGACGGCATGGAGGACCCCAGATAGCTGGTTCCCTCGATCTGTGGCCGGGGCTCGGCGGCATCCTCCGCTGTGGCGCCCACCACGTAGACAAGCTGTCCCTCCCAGCCGGGGAAGGCCAGATAGCCCACAACGCCTTCCTTTTTCCGGCTGGCGTTGGCCAGGTATTCGGAGGCGCTCTCATCAAACTGGGCGGTGCCGTATCCCTTGGGGGAGGGCTTGCTGCCCAGATTGTTGCTGAAATAGTACCACAGCCCCACAGCGCCCGCCGCCAGCAGCAGCAGGAAAATGACGAACACCGCCGTCATGGTCCGGCGCTGTTTGCGCTCGGTTCGTTCAATGGCCGCCAGACTGCGGTTTTTGGTGGGATCCAGCACATCGTCCGGAGAATCGGCATCGTACAGGTGCTTGGCCGCGGCCTGGAAATCCTCCAGGCTGCGGGGTTCCTGGGCATCGTCGGCCTTCTGGGCGGCACGGATGGTTTCCGGGTCCAGGGAGGCGGTGAAATCGGGCACGTCATCGTCCAGAATGGAGTGCTGGCGGGCCCGGGCCACCTCCTTGGCCGCGTCGGGGGAAATGCGCACCGTGCCGGTGGCCTGGGAGGCCGCCGGACGCTGGGGCGCAGCCGTCCGCGGCTGGGCCGAGCTGCGGGCTGCCCGGTAGGCTGCCGCCGCCTGGGCACCGCCCGTGGTAAAGGTCAGCGGCGTCTCGCCGTCGCTGTCCCCGCCCGCAGGCTGCTGGGCCGAGGCCTGGGGCCGGGGCGTTGCGGCAGTGTCCACCGGTGTCTCAAAGGTGATGGTCCCGGTGGGTGCGCCGCTGCGGGCGCCGGCGGTGACCGGCGTGCGGTTGGCGGAGTCCTTCCAGTCCTCCTCCGCTGCTGCCCAGGCGGAAGCCGCCACCGAGGCCGCATTGTCGGGAACGGGGCGCTTGGACACGGTCTTGGCCGCCTTGGTCGCAGCCCGGACCGATGCCCCCACTGCCGCTGCGGCAGCCGCCTTGGCAGCCTTGGGGATCTGGGCGGTGTTGAAGTCCAGCATGGGTTCAAAGTCCGCCTTGGTGGCGGTGTTCTTGCGGCGGCGCAGGGAGAACCGGGTGGTGTCCCCCGGCTTTTGCTGGCCCGCCTGGGAGACCAGCAGCAGCGGCCGCTCGTGACCGGGGCGGAACTGGATGGTTCCCTGGCTGAACTTGAGGCCCAGCGCGCGGCGGCGTGCCAGGTCCAGGATGTTGTTGCCGATGGCGGCGTCGCTCATTTCGGGGCTGACGGCACAGGCCACCGCCCCCCGCTTGTCGCACAGCAGCACAAAGGGCGCCTGGCCCACCGTGGCAGGCATATAGATGGCCGCATAGTCGGCCTGGCCCACCTGCATGGCAAGCTGGGCACGGCCTGCGGCGGCCTGCATCACATCGCCGGGGAACTTCTTGAGCAGGGCCGGCGGAGTGATGATCTTGCGGGCGTTGGCGGCGTTGGCGTAGGTCTGGGTGCCGAAGTCAAACACAGCCTCGCTGTGATCCAGCGGCTGCAGCAGGCTGCCCAGCAGGCGGCCGGTGGTCTCGTCGGCAGCGACGATAAGGCGGCGCTTTTTGACCAGGGCATCCAGCGCGGCCTGGGCCAGGCTGATCTCCCCCATGCCGTAAAAGGCATCGCCAAAGCGGGCACGCAGCTTCTGCGCCCATTTGTCGCAGTGCTCGTCCGCCATCGCCTGTGTGGGGGCCGATGCCTGCACGCAGACGGCAAATTCGCCGTCCCGCTCCAGCAGGCGCAGTCCCGGGCATCCATCGTCCTGCGCCGCGCGCAGAATGGCCGTGACCTCCGCCGAGGTCAGACCGAACACACGCAGGATACGCAGTTGTGTCGACACCATGGTAACACCTCCAAAGTCCTTTGCTTGGGTCGTAACATCCGCCGCATCCGGCGGCAGACGGGAAACATCCTCTCAGAAATCCAGCGCCTCGGGATGGTCGAGGCAGTCGGATGTGGTCAGCACCGCGTCGGGCACATCCAGCCCCAGGGCCATCCGGCGCAGCATGTCCAGAGCATACATGGCGGCGCGGGTGCGGATGATGGCCCGCTCCCGGTAGCTGCCCAGGGTCAGGCGCATGACCCAGACCTTGCCGCTGCGCACATCGGTGCCGCCCAGATAAACGGTGCCCACCGGTTTGCCGGGAAGTGCCCCGCCGGGGCCCGCTATGCCGGTGATGCCCACCGCCAGCTCGGCGCCGGAGGCACGCTGTGCCCCCAGGGCCATGGCCGCGGCCACCGGCCCCGACACCACATTGAAGCGCTCGATCATGGCGGGATCCACCCCCAGCAGGGCAGTCTTGGCGGCCTCGGCATAGGTGACGAAACCGTAGCCGAACACCTCGCTGGAGCCGGGGACGTTGGTAAGCTTTTCGGCAATGAGACCGCCGGTGCAGCTTTCCGCCGTGGAGGCATGAAGTCCCTTCTCCCGCAGGGTGCGGACGACGGTGTATTCCAGTCCCGGCACATCCACATCGTAGGCATTGTCCCCCAGACGCTGGCGCAGACGGGCCACCGCAGCGTCGCAGGCGGCCTCGGCACTGGCCTCGTCGGGTTCCCGGGCAGTGACGCGGATCTCGCTCTCCCCCACCTTGCAGTAGATGGCCACTGTGGGGTTATTGCTCTCAAACAGATCCCCCACCTTGGAGGCGATGCTGCTCTCGCCGCCCAGCACCCGCAGCGTCCGGCTGCGGATGGTGCAGTTCTGCCCCGCTTCCAGCTTGGGGCGGACCTGCTCGGTCCACATGGCTTTCATCTCCCGGGGGACGCCCGGCATCAGCACGGCGCAGTGGCCGTTCTCATCCTCGAACCAGGCGCCGGGCGCCGTGCCGTGGGCGTTGGGCAGTTTATGGCCTTTCACCGGCACCATGGCCTGCTTGCGGTTGTTGGGGGTAGGCTGGCGGTTGATGCGGGCAAAAAAGTCCACGATCTTCTGCCATTCTTCCTCGTCAAACTGCAGCGTGTCCCCGAAGGCCTCGGCTACCGTCTCCTTGGTCAGGTCGTCCTCGGTGGGGCCGAGCCCGCCCGAAAAGACCAGCAGCTCACTGCGTTCCTTCGCCTCCCGGACCAGGTCCCGCAGCCGCTGGACATTATCCCCGACGACATGCTGATGCAGCACACTGATGCCCAGCTCGGCCAGTTCCCGGCTGAGAAACTGCGCGTTGGTGTTGACAATGTCCCCCAGCAGCAGTTCGGTGCCCACACAAATGATTTCGGCGTTCAAATTCCGTCCGCCTCCCTCTCAGAATTCCGGTTCGCCCCCGATATGAATGGGGATCTTTTCCACATTGGCGGCCGCTTCCGCTTCCAGCTCCTCCAGCCCGGGCATGGCGGCCTCGGCTGCCTCGATCTCCTCGAGAGAGGGCCGGGTCTTGGGGTGCGGCGGGGTGAAGATGGTGCAGCAATCCTCATAAGGCTCGATGGAAGTCTCAAAGGTGCCGATCTCCCGGGAACGGGCGATGATCTCGGTCTTGTCCATGCCGATGCAGGGACGCAGCACCGGCAGGCTCTGGGCCGCATCGGTGCAGGCCAGGGCGGGCAGCGTCTGGCTGGCCACCTGGGCCAGGCTCTCACCGGTGACGAGGGCCTCCATGCCGGTGGTCTCCGCCACCCGCTTGGCGATGCGCAGCATGCTGCGGCGCATCAGGACGGTGAACAGCACATCGGGGGCGTTGTCCCGGATATACTCCTGGGGCTTGGTGTAGGGCACCACAAACAGCACGCAGTTGCCGGTGTACTCACTGATGAGCCGGGCCAGAGACACCACCTTGAGCTTGGCCCGCAGGCTGGTGTAGGGCGGCGAGGCAAAGTGGATGTGATGCAGCGCCAGACCACGCCGGGCCATGCACCAGGCCGCCACGGGGCTGTCGATGCCGCCGGACAGCAGGTTGAGGGCGCGGCCGCTGGTGCCCACAGGCAGGCCGCCTGCGCCGGGGACCTTGGGGCCGTGGATGTAGGCGCCGAAGTCCCGGATCTCCACCATGATCTCCAGCTGGGGGTTGTGGACATCCACCCGCAGATAGGGGTGCTTGGACAGCAGATAGGCGCCCAGTTCCCGGCAGAGTTCGGGGCTCTTCATGGGATAGGTCTTGTCCGAGCGCTTGGCCTCCACCTTGAAGGTCTTGATGCCCCGCAGCGTCTGGCCCAGATAGGCCTCGGCGGTGGCGCAGATGCTGTCGAAGTCCTTGTCGCAGACGGCGGCACGGCTGAGCTTGACGATGCCGAAGATCTTGGAAATGCGGCGGAAGGCCTCGTCCATGTCGATGTCGTCGGACAAAGGCTGGATGAAAACGGTGCTCTGGGCCTGGCGGATCTTGAACTCGCCCAGGTCGGCAAGGCGGTGGCGGATGGCTTTGTTCAGCTTTGCCTCAAAGGTTCCGCGGTTGAGGCCTTTCAGGGTCATTTCGCCCTGGTAAGCCAGGATGATCTCTTTCATAATTGGCAACTACCTTTTCTTTTATGTGTAATAGGGTGGTTCAGATATGCTGAAGTTCCTGCATACCGGCGCGCAGGCCCGCCAGCAGGGCGTCCACATCGACCTCGTCGTTGTCGGCGCAGAAGCTCACCCGCAGCGCCGTGGCGATGGCGGTCCCGTCACAGCCCATGGCCTGCAGGGTATGGCTGGGTTCGCCCTTGTCGCAGGCGCTGCCCCCTGAGACGTAAATTTTGCGGTCGCTCAGGTAGGTAATGAAGGTCTGGCTGTTGACGCAGTTGGTGGAGAAGTTGAGCACTTCCGGCACGGCGCCCTCGGGGGAATGGATGGTCACCCCGGGCAGTTCGGCCAGGCCCGCCCGCAGCCGGGCGTTGAGGGCGGCGGCTGCTCTGGCGTTGGCTGCGATCTTTTTGGCACCCTGCTCCGCCGCCACGCCCAGGCCCACCGCGTAGGGCAGGTTCTCGGTGCCGGGGCGGATGCCCCGCTCCTGATGCCCGCCCAAGTAGGGCGGCACCAGATGCTGGCGCTGGTTCTCACACAGGTACAAAGCGCCGATGCCCTTGGGGGCATGGACCTTGTGGCCCGACACCGCCAGGGTATCCACGTGGGAGAGGGTCTTCATGTTGAGGGGGATGCGCAGCCACGCCTGCACCGCATCCACATGGACGGCGGTGCGGCTGTTTTTGGCCTTGACCCCGTCGGAAAAGCGCTTGATGTCCTGCAGGGCCCCCGTCTCATTGTTGACGGCCATGCAGCAGGCCAGCACGGTGTTTTTGTCCACATTCAGATGGCCGTCGGCTTCGGGCAGGATCTCCACCACCTCAAATCCCTGGTCCTTCAGGGCGCGGATGGGGCGCTGGACGCTGGGATGTTCAAACCCGGTGACCACGATCCGGTTGCCCCAGGCCCTGCGGGCCATGGCGGCGCCCAGAATGGCAAGGTTGTTGCTCTCGCTGCCGCAGGCGGTGAAGTAGATCTCTTTGGCGGCACAGCCCAGACTGCGGGCGACCTTGCCCCGGGCGGAGGCCAGCTGCTGTTCGGCCAGGATGGCCGGCTCATACAGGCTGGACGGATTGGCCCAGCTGTTGCGCACTGCCCGGTCGATGGCATCCGCCACCGCCGGGTCCACCATGGTGGTGGCGGCGTTGTCCAGATAGTGCAGTTCGGCGTTTGTTCGCATACCTTGCGGTTCCTCTTTTCCCCTCGATTGTGCCGGGTCCCGCCCGGGGCGGATGTGCTTCCGGCACTTAAAAATGTACAAACCAATACAGAATAGATTATACACGGTTGCCGGGGCAAACACAAGGACACCCCACAGGAAAAATGTCGCCTGCCGTACAAAAAGCCCGCCGCAGTGCAGGGGAATCCCCATGGCACCGCGGCGGGCGGGAAATTGTGGAAAATGCAGATCACTCGCCGAAGTCGGCGGCGACCTTTTTCAGCATCTGACGGATGGGCAGCTGGTAGGGGCAGCGGGTCTCGCAGGCACCGCACTCCACGCAGGCACTGGCCTTGACCTTGAGGGTGGCGTAGCGTTCCCGGGCCCAGCCTTCCAGGCCGTAGCGGTCCAGATACCCGTGGAAGAGGAAGCAGCTGGGGATCTGGATGCCCACGGTGCAGGGGGCGCAGTAGTTGCAGCGGCGGCAGAACTGGGTGCCCAGAGCATGGCGGACTTCCTCGCAGCGGGCAAGCTCCTCCTGGGTGAGGGGGCTGGTGTCGGCGGCGGCCTCGATGTTCTGGGACAGTTCCTCGGGGGCGGCCATGCCGGGGATGGCAACGGTCACGTTGGGGTTGCTCAGCACATAGCGCACGGCAAGACGGCCGTCCTCCAGTGCGCCGCCGGCCAGGGGCTTCATGGCGATGAAGCCCCTGCCAGACGCCACACACCGGGCCATGAGGTCGGCGCCCTGCTGCTCCACAATGTTGTAGGGGAACATGACCGTCTCGATGTCGGGGCAGTCGAGGGCCTTCTCAAAGGTGGCGGCCAGGTGGGCGGTGATGCCGATGTGTCCCACCATCCCCGCTGCCTTGGCGGCCTTGAGGGCTTCCATGGCGCCGCCGGGGGCCAGGATCTTGTCAAAGTCCGCCGGGCTGGGGTTGTGGAACTGGTAGAGTTCGATATGGTCGGTGCGGAGGTTTTTCAGGCTGGTGGCCAGCTCCTTCTCCATGTCCTCTTTGGTCAGGGCGCGGCACTTGGTGGCCAGAACGAACTGGTCCCGCAGACCGCTCTCCTCCAGGGCCTGACCGATCCACTCCTCACTGACGGTATAGCCGCGGGCCGTGTCGATGTAATTGATGCCCGCCTTGTGGGCGGCTTCCAGCAGGGCGCGGGTGCCCGGCTGGTCGATGCGCTGGATGGGAATGCCGCCGAAACCCAGGCGGGAAATCTTGAGCCCGGTGCTGCCCAGCATGACATACTGCATAGTCGTTTCCTCCCTGTTTTTGTGCACGGATTTTGCGCCGTACCTTTTCCTGACTGGCCGGACGCAGACCTTGCTTTCCGGCCCTTTTTGCAATGCATTTACGGTATCATTATAGCAGGTCGCAAACCGAAATGCACCGTTTCTTTCCCGGAAAGGGGTTGCGGCATGCGCCGGCCGGCATTTTCCCGCGCGCACCCGTGTTTTTTCCTCTTTGTGAATTGACAATGCCGTCCCTGTGCGATACCATAAATGCAAGCATTCCGCACTGTGAAGCGGAAAAGAGCAAGAGGGGGTTTGGTGTATGCGATACGGGTTTATCGGATGCGGAAATATGGGCGGTGCGGTGGCGCGCGCCGTCTGCAAGGGCGCCGGGGCGGAGAACGTCCTGCTGGCCAACCGCACGCCCGCCAAGGCCGAGGCCCTGGCCGCCGAGCTGGGCTGCTCTGTGGGGGATAACCCGCAGGTGGCCCGGGACTGCCATTTCATCTTTCTGGGCGTGAAACCCCAGGTCATGCCCGGCATGCTGGCTCAGATTGCCCCGGTGCTGGCCGGGCGCAAGGACGCCTTTGTGCTGGTCACCATGGCCGCGGGCCTGAGCATGGCGCGCATCCGGGAACTGGCGGGAGGCAACTACCCCATCATCCGCATCATGCCCAACACCCCCGCCGCGGTGGGGGCCGGCATGGTACAGTACTGCTCCCGGGATGTGAGCGACGCCGACCTGCAGGAGTTTCTCTCCGCCATGGCGCCCGCGGGACTGCTGGACGCCATCGACGAGAATCTGATCAACGCGGCCAGCTGTGTATCCGGCTGCGGCCCCGCCTGGGCCTACCAGTTCATCGAGGCACTGGCCGACGGCGGCGTGGCGGCGGGTCTGCCCCGGGCCAAGGCCCAGATGTATGCGGCCCAGATGCTGCTGGGCAGCGCCCGGCTGGTGCTGGAAAGCGGGCAGCATCCCGGCGCCCTGAAAGACGCAGTGTGCAGCCCGGGCGGCTCCACCATCCAGGGTGTCCGCGTGCTGGAGGAGCGGGCCTTCCGCGGCGCCGTGACCGACGCGGTGCTGGCGGCCTACGACAAAACGCGCGAGATGGGCAAAGGCTGATGCCCCGCGCAGAGGGATGAGGAAAACAAAATGCGTATCGTTGTCAAGATCGGCACCAGCACCCTGGCCCACGCGGGGGGACGGCTGAACATCCGCCACACGGAGGAGCTGGTGAAAACCCTGAGCGACCTGAAAAACGCGGGGCATGAGCTCATTGTCGTGTCCTCCGGCGCCATCGGCATGGGGGCTGGCAAGCTGCAGATCGCCCGCCCCAAGGACATGCCCACCAAGCAGGCAGCGGCCTCGGTGGGACAGTGTGAGCTGATGTATACTTACGACCGGCTGTTCTCCGCCTACAACCATACGGTGGCCCAGATCCTGGTCACCCGGGAGGACTTTGACCGGGTGACCAGGCTGGAAAATCTGCAGAACACAGTCTACCGCCTGCTGCAGCTGGGGGCCATCCCCATCATCAACGAAAACGACAGCGTCGCCACCGAGGAGATCGCCGTGGGCGACAACGACACCATGGGCGCACTGGTAGCCAAATATGCCCGGGCTGACCTGCTGGTGGTGCTCAGCGACATTGACGGCCTGTACACCGCCGACCCCCACACCCATCCCGATGCCAGACGCATCGAGCGGGTGGAGGAGATCACCCCCGAGATCGACGCCCTGGCAGGCGGCACCCACAGCGGGCTGGGCACCGGCGGCATGGCCACCAAGCTGATTGCCGCCCACATCGCCACCGGCGCTGGGGTAGACATGGTCATTGCCAACGGCTCCTACCCTGCCCTGCTCTACGACATTGTGGAGGGCAAGCCGGTGGGCACCCGTTTTCTGGGCAAGCACTGAACAAGCCGGGGCCCGGCCCCGTGCAAACAAAGGGAGGTTTTTTCATGACCACGCACGAGATCCTGCTGGCGGCGCAGTCGGCCCGTCAGCCCCTGGCCCTGGCCGACACCGACACCAAAAACCGGGCCCTGGAAGCCATGGCCACTGCTCTGACCGCCGCCTCCGATGAGATCCTGGCAGCCAACCGCAAGGATCTGGACGCGGCCCGGGGCAAGGTATCCGAGGTCATGCTGGACCGTCTGGCCCTGACTCCCCTGCGCCTGACCGACATGGCCAAAGGCATGCGGGAAGTCGCCGCCTTGCCCGACCCGGTGGGCGCCCTGCTGCGGCAGATCGTCCGCCCCAACGGGCTGGTGATCGAAAAGCGGGCCGTGCCCATGGGGGTCATTGCCATCATTTATGAGAGCCGCCCCAACGTCACCTCCGACGCCGCCGCCCTGGCCCTGAAGGCCGGCAGCGCCTGCGTGCTGCGCTGCGGGCGGGATGCCTGGCAGAGCTGCCACGCCATCGTGCAGGCCCTGCGCAGGGGGCTCGTCTCTGCGGGGCTGCCTGAGACCGCCGTCAGCCTGATCGAGGACACCACCCATGCCTCCGCCAACGAACTGATGACCGCCGACGGGCTGGTGGACCTGCTGATCCCCCGGGGCGGTGCGGGGCTGATCTCCGCCTGTGTACGCAACGCCACAGTGCCCTGCATCCAGACCGGCACCGGCATCTGCCACGTGTATGTGGATGCCGCCGCCGACCTGGACATGGCGGTGCGCATCATTGAAAACGCCAAGACCTCCCGTCCCAGCGTCTGCAACGCCGAGGAAGTCTGCCTGGTCCACCGGGATGTGGCGGACAGATTCCTGCCCATGCTGCGCGCCGCCCTGGTGGATGCCCGCGCCGCCGAGGGCCTGACCCCCGTGGAGCTGCGCCTGGACGAGCGCGCCGCCGCCATCATTCCCGGCACTCCCGCCTCGGCGCAGGATTTCGACACCGAGTTCCTCAACTATATCCTGGCGGTGGGGGTGGTGGACAGCCTGGACGATGCCATCGCCCACATTGCCGCCCACTCCACCCACCACAGCGATGCCATCGTCACGGCGGATGACAGGGCGGCCGCACGCTTCACCGCCTGCGTGGACAGCGCCGCGGTCTATGTCAACGCCTCCACCCGTTTCACCGACGGCGGCGAGTTCGGCCTGGGCTGCGAGATGGGCATTTCCACCCAGAAGCTCCACGCCCGCGGCCCCATGGGTCTGGCCGAGCTGTGCACCTACAAATACATTATCCGGGGCAGCGGTCAGACCCGCGGCGGCGCTTCCGCCAAACTGCAGACTCCCTGCTGCTGACCTTTGCGCTTTGAACCGGCACAACAAAAAAAGCCCTCACGCACCGCGGTGCGTGAGGGCTCTTTTTGCTGTTAGGGGGAGACCATGCGCTGAAGATCAGCCCAGGTTCATATCCACACCGCCGGGAACGCCGCTGACCTTGCCGGTGCTGGTGTACTGCCAGATGTCATAGCGGTACTTGAAATCCAGCGAATCCCGGTACTGGGCGATCCAGATGCGGTACTTGCTGATGTTGGCGTAGTTGAGCGAGTTATAGAACCAGCTTGCGTAGGAGTAGACGCCCGCCGCATAGCCCGCATTGCGGATGGTCTCGCAGAAGGCGACGGCGCAGGCGGTGCGCTCGGCGGCGGAGATGGTATCGGCACGGCCGGTATCACCCGCCACCTTCTCGGTGTCGTAGTAGACGCCCAGGGGCAGGCCGTAGCCGCTGCAAAGGCTCAGGACCATGCTGGCTTCCTCCACGGCCTCAGCCTCATTGACGGCCTGGCTGTAGAAGTAGACGCCAACCTTCAGGCCGGCGGCGGTAGCACCCTGGATGTTGCGGCGGAAGGTGGAATCCTCGACCAGGGCGCCGCTGCCGTAACCGCGGTAGCCCACGCGGATGATGGCAAAGGTGATACCGTCCGCAGCGACTGCGTTCCAGTCGATGTTGCCCTGATACTTGGAGACGTCGATGCCCCGGGCCGTCTGGTTGAGGGCGCCGTCCGCAGCAAAGGTGTAGACATTGCCCTGAATGACCTGGGTGCCGGTGACAGGCTGATGGTTCGCGGGATCGTAGTAGTAGTTCTTGCCGTCAATGTTCTGCCAGCCGGTATATTCATATGTAATCTTCTCGCTGGAAGAGACGTCAAAGCCGTAGCCCGCCAGATCCGATGCCTTGATCTCACCGGGCCAGCCCGCCATGGGATCGCTGCTGGGGGTGGGAGTCACCGGCGTGGGCGTGGGAGTTGCCACCGGGGTCGGAGTGGGGGTAGCCTCCGGTGTCGGAGTGGGAGTGGGTGTGGGCGTGGGTGTCGGGGTGGGCGTCGGCGTGGGAGTTGCCTCCGGCGTCGGGGTCACTTCCGGGGTGGGGGTCGGGGTCTGCTCCGGCACGGGGGAGGGAGTTTCCTCCACCACACCGTTTTCATCCAGCGGCTGCACTTCGGAACTGGTATCCGGCTCATTGTTGCCGTGGCGCAGAGCCGGGCCGGAGAGCCCGTTCAAAGAGAACATCCGCAGCGCTGCCCCGGCCGCCGCATAGGTCGCGGCTCCTTCCCGCTTGGCGCTCACCAGATTCTTGTTGTCGTCGTAGACAGGCGTATAAGGAGAGGTGGAGCCGTCCTTCATCATCAGATGGCCGTCCGAGCTGAGCTTGGCGGTGTAGACCGTCACGCGGGAGACTTCCTTCTGGCTGGAGTCGGCGTAGGCAACCGTATCCACGATCTCCTCCTGCACTACGGAGCCTCCGCCGTAGCTGGAGTCTTCCTGGCTTTCCACGACCTGACTGGACTGGACGATCTTATCCTTGACCGCCTCCACGTCCGCCTTGTACTCCACCTTTTCCTGAACCGTGACCTCCACGGCGGCAGGCAGACGGTAGCCTTCCACTTCTGGGAAGCTGACGGTATAATCGCCCGGCTCCACATCCTCAGCCAGCATGGTGCCGGTTTCGGTGTCCACCGGGTAGGCGGTGGCATTGCCGTCCTTGTCGGTGACGGTCACGTCCAGGGCAATACCGGTCAGGGGGATCTTGGTGAGCTCCTCCGCGTCGGTACCGGCCTCATTGACCTCCACCGTGGAGGAATCCTCCTCCGCGTTTTCCTCCGAGGCGGCGGGCAGGGTGTACAGCTGGACACCGATGTCCTGCTGCACCACCGACACGTCACACAGCACATCCTGCACCGGGGTGGGGGTGGGGCTGGGGGTCGGGGTGGGGGTGGCTGCCGTCTCAAGGGTCGGCCCCGCCGTGGGGGACGTCTGTTCCGGCACGGCATTCAGAAAGGCCGACGCCATGACGCTGACGCCGATGCTGGCACACAGCAGCACCGCAACGCCGCCCATGGCCACTTTGTACAGCGGCAGCCGCTGGAAAGTGCTGCCGGAAAAACATTTCATGACTTCGCGTTTTTTCATTAAACCTGATTTCTCCTGTTCCTGATGCGCTCACGGCGCAAAAAACACATAATACTCCCAGAGATAGTTTTCATTATATACCGCCCTCCGGCCGGGTTCAAGAGGGAGTTGCTGGAAACAAATGTAAATCTTATCGCTGCATCGACGGTTCCGGCTACATCTGGTAGATTGTCTCTTTTCTTGCCACAAGTCAGGTGTCAAAGGGGCTGTTTTTCGCCCGCCAGCGGCAGATATTTTTCCACCAGAAGATCCACGCAGGCGCCGTAGCTGCGCATGCCCAGTTTCTGGTCATAGCTCTGCAAAAAGCCCTCGTACACCGTCTCCCCCAGTGTTTCCACCGGACCTTCCCAGGAGGCCCAGTAGGCGTCGTTGCAGCCAATGTCCGCCCGGGCCTCGGGGCACAGCTGCTCCCACGCCGCCAGGGCCTGCTCCGGGTCGGCGGAGTAGAGCGCATTGAACAGATGCACGAATCCGTACAGCCAGCCGGAATAGACATACTCCGCCTTGCCGCTGGTAACCGAGGCATAGATGCCGCAGAAGTTGGCCTCCTGCTCCGCCGCCACACCCCGCTGGTGGGCAAACTCGTGGGCCACCGTCACCGGCAGAAACACCGCCGGGCAGTCCACATTGACGGTACTCTCCCCGAACAGCGGACAGAGATACCCGGTGAATCCCGCCGCGCTCATGATCCTGGAGTAGAACGCGGGCTTGGCGCTGCGCTCCGGGCCTGCAAGGCAGGGGTATTCAGCCACAGCATTATCATACACGCCGGAGCTGTGGGACAGAATCTCCTGTACGGACACGGCAAATACGCCCTCACCGTCCCTGGGGACGGCATCCGCCGTCTCGTTTGCCTGCCGGGCAAAGTAAGCGGCCACCGCCGCCAGATCCCCGGTTTCCACCGCACCTCCGGTCATACCAGCTTTTTCGGCAAAGGTGGTGCCGTAGTACTGGGTCCCCCACAGGGCGCAGACCAGCAGATACACCCACACCGCCGCCGTGACGAAGTGCAGCACCAGAGTGCCGAAGCGGTTTTGTCCCCGGCGCACCAGCTGCCAGACGGTACGCCCCGCCATGAACAGTACAAACAGGATCAGCACCGTCACCGAGGCCTCGCACACACTGAAGGGCAGCGGATCCACCAGGGCCGAGACTGCCCCTTTGACGGGCATGGAGACATGGGCCAGCCAGGCATCCATCCAGACACGGTTTCCTCTTGCCGCCCAGAACAGGCAGAGCCCGGCCAGTGCTGCGACGAAAAGCCCCAGGGCAATGCGATGGGCACGGCAGTACCGGAACAGTTGGGACATACAGGACACCTCCCGGTTTGGTTGTGCAAGGGTAACGATACTGCTATTATATCGGAGATCCTGTCGGGTTGCAACGAATCCGGCGTTTTCCACACTTCAGAAGCGGTACAGGAGGCAGTCGCGTTTTTTGTACAGATATGCTATGATACTGAGAGAATCGGGCGCGGGAGGTGAGCAGATGCGGCCGGATATTGCGGATTTTTATCTGGGCGTCAGCAGAGATGCCGCCGGACTGTTTGCCCCGCGTCCCGCGGGCGGCGGGGACGGGTGGCTGTTCTGTGTCTTTGCTCCCCACGCCCGGCGGGTGCAGGTGCTGGGAGACTGGAACGGCTGGGACCTCTACTCCGCCGCCGAGCTCACCCCCTGCGAGGACGGGCTCTGGCGCGGCAAGGCGGCCGGGGCACGGCATGGTCAGCTGTACAAGTACAACATCCTCTGTGCCGACGGTGTCTGGCGGCTGCGCACCGACCCCTTTGCCCCGGGATATGAACCCTCCGCCGTGGCGGCAGCCCGGCTGCAGGGTCTCCCCTGCCCGCCTGCGCCGCTGCGCCCGGCCGCCGGGGCCGACCATCCTCTCAACATCTACGAACTGCACGCCGGGAGCTGGCGGCGCCACTGGGACGGCCGCTACTACGGTTTTGACGCCCTGGCCGACCGGCTGGTTCCCTGGGCGGTGGAACATCATTTCACCCACATTGAGCTCATGCCCCCGGCCGAGTATCCCTTTGATGGCAGCTGGGGCTATCAGCTCACCGGGTACTTTGCCCCGTCGGCACGGTTCGGGGGTGCAGACGCTTTTGTGCGGCTGGTGGAGCGCTGCCACGGGGCGGGGCTGGGAGTACTGGCCGATTTTGTGCCCATCCATTTTGCCCCCGACGACGGCGCCCTCACCTGGTACGACGGCACCGCCCTGTTTGAGGCCGGTCCCAGCGACTGGGGCAGCCTGGTCTTTGACCTGGCCAGCGGGCCGGTGCGGAGTTTCCTTTTGAGTGCTGCCTGCCGCTGGGTGGGCGACCTGGGCTGTGACGGGCTGCGGGTGGATGCGGTGGGCTACGCCCTGAACCGCTGGCCGGGGGGCGAGGCCGCTTCCTTCTTCCGCCTGCTCACCGACACGCTGCATGCCCGGTATCCCGGGGTACTGCTGATTGCCGAGGACACCCTCCCCGGCTGCCGGGCCACCGCCCCCACGGACGAGGGCGGGCTGGGCTTTGATTACGTCTGGGATGCCGGGCCCATGCGGGCGCTGGCAGATACCCTGGCCGCCCCCTTCGGCTGCCGGGGGGAGGGGCCCGTCTTTGGCCGGACGGGAGAACGCTGCGTCCAGGCATTCAGCCATGACGACTGCGCCTGGCCCGGCGGCGCACTGCTGCCCCGGCTGTACGGGGACCGGATGCAGCAGTTTGCCCAGGCACGGCTGTTTTTGCTCTACCAGACGGCACTGCCGGGCAAGCAGCTGATCTTTTCCGGCTGCGAGTTCGGCCAGCTTGCCCCCTTTGACCCGGGCCGGGAACCCGACTGGTACCTGCTGGCCGACGGGGAGCACCGGGCGCTGTCCGACTACTGCGGGGCGCTGTGGCAGTTTTACGCCGGACATACCGCCCTTTTCCGGGAAGGATCCGGGGCGGCATTTCACCTGGCGGCCAACGGGCCGGTGCGGGCCTGGGTGCGCCGGGCGGACGGCGAGACCTTGCTGTGTGTGTTCAATCTGGAGCCGGCTTCCCGCCCCGGTGTACGGCTGGATCTGGGGATGCCGAGCTGCCGCGGCCAGCTGCGGGAGATCTTTGGCACCGGCGCCACTGCCCCGGTGCCAACCGCACAGGTGTGGGACGGCCAGGTCACACTGGAGCTGCCGGGATTCTGCGGGGCGGTGCTGACCCTCTGCTGAACCGGGCGGGCACTATGGGGGATTGCGGGTCTTGACAATTTTAACAAAACGTTTATACTGTCTTTGGACATAAGAACAGGGGCGCTGAGAGTTCTTCTCGGCTGAGATTGGGACAAATTGCAGTCCCAGGTCGCCTTGAACCTGATCCGGGTAATGCCGGCGTAGGAAGTTTGCGGTTTGATCACCAATGGACGACTTGGCGCGCCTGCATGTGTTGTGCAGGCGCGTTTTCTTTGTTTTTATGTACCTTGTATCGTTGAAGGAGCGTATTTTCATGTCTGCCACCTATTCCAAGACCCGTACCCTGGTGGAGGCTGCGCTGATGATCGCGCTGGCCACCGTCCTGTCCGAGATCCAGTTTCCCCTCATGTGGACCCATGGCGGTTCCATCACTCTGCTGTCCATGCTGCCCATCGTGCTGATGGGTCTGCGCAATGGTCCCAAGTGGGGTCTGGGCACTGCTTTTATTTTCAGCCTGATCCAGTTCTTCCTGGGCATCAGCAACCTGGCCTATTGCCAGACCCTGGCCGCCCAGATCGGCTGTGTGCTGCTGGACTATCTGCTGGCATTCAGTGTGCTGGGCCTGGCCAGTCTGCCCGCCCGTGCGCTGAAAAACGGTGCCGTGGGCATCGGCGTGGGCACGGCTGTGGTCTGCCTGATCCGCTTTGTCTGCAGCTTCCTGTCCGGCTACATTGTCTGGAAAGATTACGACTACGCCTTTGAATGGCTGAACAACTTCGGCTGGGGTGCCTGGTTCACCGCCAACCTGGGCGAGGATGCCCTGTGCTGGTTTTACAGCTTTGCCTACAACTTCAGCTACATGCTGCCCGAGACCATTCTGACGGTGATCGGTGCCCTGCTGCTGTACAAGGCGGCTCCCCGTCTGTTCCAGGCTGCGGACTGATTTTTCCCTTTTCTCCGTTTCAGGCGGTGCAGGGCTTTGGCTCTGCGCCGCCTTTTTGGTTGCAAGCCGCCGCCCGCCGTGATAAAATGGGCACAGTTTCCCCTGCGCAGTACCCCTGTCCCGCGCGGGGTCCGATGGATACAGGAGGTCATTGTACATATGGATCTTACCACTCTGATCAGCAGCATTCCCTCCGCCGCCATCTCGTTGGTGGTTGCGGTGCTGATCTGCTTTATGGGCTACCGGCTGCGCAAGGCGGGCATCATGCTGGCTGGGGCTCTTCTGGGCTATACCATCGCCCACAACATCGCCGCCCGCTACGCGGATGCCTCCACCGCCCTGCTCATCGGACTGGTCGTCGGCGTGCTGCTGGCCCTCATGTGTTCCTGGCTGTACGATGCAGGCATCTTCATCCTGTGCGGCGCCTGCGGTGCGCTGTACGTGGCCTCCCTCATTGAGCAGTTCGCCATGATCTGGTGGGTGGAGCTCATCATCCTGCTGGCGGCCTTCATCGCCGTGGGTGTGCTGGCCCTCCAGTTTGTGCGGCCGGTGCTCATCATTGTGTCGGGCCTGGCAGGTGCCAGCAGCATCCTGTCCAGCCTTGCCCTGCTGGGCCTTCCCCTTCCCGCCGGCAACGTCCGGCTGGTCTGTGCCCTGGTTCTGGCACTGGTGGGCATGGCCGTCCAGTTTACCACCACCCACGGCCGCTGACCGGCCCGGTTCCATACGATTCCATAAAACAAGCGCCCGATGATCCGTCATCGGGCGCTTGTTTTGTCAGAAATGCTGTATGGTCACTTTTTTCTGCTGTGGTAGGTTCTGCGGGGCTTGGGTGCCTCCTCCATCCGGCGGCGGATCAGCACCACCGCCACCACGGCGGCTCCCAGAACCAGCACGCCGATGCCCACATACAGCGGCAGGCGGCTGGACAGTTCCGCGGTCTCCTCCACCTTCTGCTGCTCCTCCGGGGAGAGGGTCGGCTCCGGTGTGGGGGACGGCGTGGGTGTGGGCGTCATGGTGGGAGCGGGCGTCACACCGATGATGGTCCCTGCCATGGGGTCCTCCACGGGGGCTGCCGTGCGGGCGGGTCTGGGTGTGGCGGTCGCCGCAGGGGCAGCCGGGGCAGGCGTGGGCGTCGGCGTGGGGGCCGGGGTGCTTTCGGTCTCCTGGGCGCCCTGGGCGGTGACGTTCTGGGTCTGCGCCTGACCGGCGGGGGCCGGTGTCGGGGACGGCGTCGGCGTCGCAAGGGGCTGGGTCACGGTCCCTGCCGGCAGCGCACCGATGGAATAGGATACGGTTTCTCCCAGTCCGCTGATGCTGCTGACAAACCATGCCGCGCCGTCGCTGGTCAGGCGGATGGTGTGGGAGCCGTAGGACAGGTTTTCAATGATCAGCCTGCCCTCGCCGTCGATCCGGGCGGTGGTCTTGACACCGTCCACATACACCTCCACGGTGCAGTTGGTCACCGCCTTGTCCGTTTCCAGGCTGACCGTATAGGATTGTCCCGCCGTCACCGGCAGGCTGCGCCCGAGGGATCCCTGCCGGGCCAGCAGCGCGGCCAGCGTGGCAGCGTCCGCATTTTTGGGCAGATCCAGCAGGGCGCTGTGTACCGTCAGGGCCGTGGGCTGTGTCTGTTCGTCTCCGGCGCTCATGGTCATGACGGCGGGTGCCGCCTGGGCGAGATAGTCCACATATCCTTCCCCATCCAGCCCATAGGCACTCACCAGGTCGGAAGGGATCACCAGGGCCAGCGCGGCAGTGTCATCGTCCAGCCGGAGCTCGGTCTCGCCGTCCAGGCCGGGCAGCCAGGCCTTTACCAGCTGACGATCATTGTTGATGGTCTGATAGGTAAAGCGCAGTCCGCTGATCTGCGGGAAGGAACCGCTGTTGTCCTCCCCTGTTTCCAGCATATCTTCCAGCGCATAGTTGAGGATGTCGTGGAGTTTGTACGGCGTCACCACAAAGAGGGACAGACTGCTGTCCTCCAGATATTCAGAGAGGTTTTCCGCTGTCAGCGTGGTACCGGCAGGAACATTTTTCAGAAAGCTTGCCCCGTCCACAATGGACACCAGCGGCAGGCCCTGCAGGGCGGGGGTGTTCTTCCAGACGGTGCCGGATGCCACCGCATAAGACATGGCGTCGGCCACCAGATCCCCGAAGTTGGTCTCCTCCCGGTAGGCAACCGAGGTTGCGGCATCCCCGATGGACTGTTCCGTCCAGAGCTGGGCGGCGGGCGTCAGGGCAGGCTGAGCCTCCGGGTCTCCGGCGGGATACTGGCCCCGGGGTGAGACGGCCCCCACCATCCATCCGGCCGCCCAGCTGTCCGGCGTGATGACGGCGTGCTGCGCCGTCTCCTCCGTGGCGTTTTCGGGGGTGGCATCCTCAGGGGTGGCGGTTTCCGGCGTGGCGGCATCCTCCGCGGTGGAAGCTCCCTCCGGGGTGGATGCATCCTCCGCGGTGGCTTCCTCATCCCCGGCAAAGAAACGCAGGATGCTGCCCAAAATAGGCACATCCATCAATGCTTCCAGCACACTGCCGGCAGGCTGGACCGCAGCTGCACGAGCTGTCTCCGCCGAAACCGGGGCAGCGACCGACAGGACCAGGCAGACAGCCAGCGCGAGGCTGACCAGACGGGATCGGATCTGTTTCATAAACATTCCCTCCTTTTGACGGGCCGGCATCTGCCCTGCCCGGATTCCAAACGTTTTCTTACATCCTGTGAAGAGCAAAGGCCGGGACTGCACGCCCCGGCCTTTGCTCTGAAATGCGGCTGCAAGGCGCCGCGGCGGCAGCCGCAGGCGTCTCGACGGCCCCGCATGGTTACCGTGAAAGAGGTTCTGTCAGCGGTCAGACTTTCCGCTTGATGTTGGATGCCTTGTAAGTATTCATGGCACTGTCGCTGAGATTGTGCTCCATGGCAGCACCCTCGGCGTACAGCTCATTGGTGAAGTCGTCGCTCTTCAGCTCGCTGAGCAGATCGTACTGGGTCTGATAGTTGGACACCGTTCCCTGCTGCAGGGGATCGACCTTGCGCATCAGGGCGATGGAAGTGCCCAGGTTCACCTTGACCCACTGGCCGTAACCGGCGGCGTCCAGGGCGTCGGTGATGGTGTTGCCGCCGTTGCCGTCGTCATAGCTTGCCAGGGTGGAAGGGGTGTACAGCTGGGAGCCGAAGTAGTACATCGACTGGGATTTGTCGAAATCGGTGGAGCCCAGGATCTCCATGGCCTCGGGCACATACTCCAGTGCAGCCTGGTACATGACCATATAGGCGCTGGTGGAATTGGCATCGGCCGGGGCACCGGACTGGAGGTCGGCCAGACATTCATCGGCCAGGCTGTCGATGGAGGCGGCCTGCTCGCTGGAAGCAAAAGCATAGGTGCTGGTGTCCATCAAGGGCAGGAACAGGGCATCGACAAAGCGGCAGTCATTTTCCAGGAACTCCTCGTACTCCGCCTCGGTGACCGGCTGCTGGCCGTTCTCACCGTACATGTACTCCAGGCAGGCCTGGGCTTTCTGGGAGTTGAGCAGGTAGGTTTCCAGCGTGTCCTTGGAGATACCGTTGGCCTCATACAGATCGCCGTTGGACTCCCACATGGAATCGGCGTTCTCGGCAGCCTCGGAGGTAGCGGCGTCTTCCAGGGTGGCGCCCAGTTCGTCAAACTTGGTCTCCACAGCGGCATAATACTCGATGGCGCGCAGCGTCAGGCGGGAGATGAAATCGGCGCCGTCGGTGATGACTTCCTCACCCCCGATGGTGCCGGTCACGCTGGCCTTGAGCACGGCGGAGACATCCTGGGAGGTCTCACCGGTGGCCAGATCGGCGTTGGAGGCGGCGGTGCTGTAAGCATTGTACTGGGCCAGCAGGTAGATGCCCGCCGGGATCTCAACGCCGCCGATGCTGCCGACGGTGGCCGGAGTGGTGATGTTACAGCCGGCGACGCCGAGCAGCATGGCCAGCGCCAGACCCAGGCTGATGAATTTCTTCTTCATGGGTGTGGGTTCTCTCCTTTATATAGCTTTCGATGCGAAAACGCATGATATAAAGCCATTATAGCTTTTTTGCCCTGCCATTTCAAGCCGGACATTCCGCCGGGATGTGTAAATTGTGTGGCAGGCCGCACTCAGGCGCCCGGGGCCTTTGCCCCCGGCAGCTGGGCCACCGCATCCCGCAGGATGACCACAGGGTCCTCCCCTTTTGCCACATGCAGCATGATGCAGGGCCGCCCCAGACCGTTGTACAGAACCCGGCCGGGCATGCTCTCGGACAGGGCGCCCAGCTGTTTGGGGCCGATGACATCGGAGTAAAGCAGCAGTTTGTCCCCCTTCTGGGCGATCTCGGCCACTCCCGCCCGGGCCGCCGTGACCCGGATGAGGGAGATGTCCACCAGTCCCTGCACGCTGCGGGGCGGGTCGCCGTAGCGGTCGATAAGTTCGTCCAGCACATCGGTGGCGTCCTCGGCAGTCTGGATGGCCGCAATGCGCTTGTAGGCCTCGATGCGTCCCGCTGCGTCGGGGATATAGCTCTCGGGCAGGTAGGCATCCGCCGTGATATCCACCAGGCAGTCGCTCTTGTCCGGGGCGGGCGGTTCGCCCTTGGCCGCTGCAATGGCCTGGCCCAGCATCTTGACGTAAAGCTCATAGCCCACGGCCTCCATGTGGCCGTGCTGGCTGTGGCCCAGCAGGTTGCCCGCGCCGCGGATCTGCAGATCCCGCATGGCGATGCGGAACCCGGAACCGAAAGCCGTGAATTCCCGGATGGCGGACAGCCGCTTGGAGGCGATCTCGGTGAGTACTTTGTCCCGCTGGAAGGTGAAGTAGGCGTAGGCCTTGCGGCTGGAACGCCCCACCCGGCCGCGGATCTGGTACAGCTGGGACAGCCCCATGCGGTCGGCGTTTTCGATGATGAGGGTGTTGCAGTTGCGCACGTCCACCCCCGTCTCGATGAGGGTGGTGCAGACCAGCACGTCGATCTCGGCGTCCAGCAGCTGCTGCCATACCGAGGAGATCTGCTCCTCCGTCATCTTGCCATGGGCGATGCCCACCCGCGCCCCGGGGGCCAGTTTGCCCACATGGGCGGCGCATTCCTCGATGGTCTCCACCCGGTTGTGCAGGTAGTAGACCTGGCCGCCCCGGGCCAGTTCCTTCTTGATGGCCTCCCCGATGATGCCGTCGTCGTACTCCATGACGTAGGTCTCCACCGGGCGGCGCTCGGTGGGGGGCATCTCGATGGTGGACATGTCCCGGATGCCCGACAGGGCCATATTGAGGGTTCGGGGAATGGGAGTAGCCGACAGGGTCAGCATATCCACCCCGATGAAGTTCTCCTTGAGTTTTTCCTTGTGCTTGACGCCGAAGCGCTGTTCCTCGTCGATGATGACCAGGCCCAGGTCCTTGAACTTGACGTCGCTGGAGAGCAGGCGGTGGGTGCCCACCACAATATCCACGGTGCCGTCCTTCAGGCCGCGGATGGTCTCCTTCTGCTCCTTGGCGCTGCGGTAGCGGCTGAGCAGCCCGATGCGGATGGGGAATGCCTCCATGCGGGAGATGGCGGTATTGAAATGCTGCCAGGCCAGGATGGTGGTAGGGGCCAGGATGGCACACTGCTTGCCGCCCATGACGCACTTGAAGGCCGCGCGCAGGGCGACCTCGGTCTTGCCCACGCCCACGTCGCCGCAGAGCAGCCGGTCCATGGGCCAGGGCTGTTCCATGTCGTGCTTGATGTCGGCGGTACAGGTCAGCTGGTCGGGGGTCTCCTCGTAGGCAAAGCGCTGCTCGAACTCGGTCTGCCAGGTGTCGTCGGGCGGGAAGGCATAGCCCTTGGCCTGACGCCGCCGGGCATACAATTCGATGAGTTCTTTCGCCATCTGCTCGGTGGCGGCCCGGACCTTTTTGCGGGTCTTGGTCCACTCGGCGCCGCCCAGACGGCTGAGCTTGACCTTCTCGCTGTCGCCGGGGGCGGTGTAGCGGGAGAGCAGGTCCAGCTGGGTGACCGGCACATAGAGCACGTCCTTCTTGTTGTACTCGATGCGCAGATAGTCCTTGGTGACGCCCTGCACCTCCATGCGGCGGATGCCCGCATAGCGGCCGATGCCGTGGTTCTGGTGGACCACCAGGTCCCCCGGCGTGATGTCGGTGAGGCTGGCCAGGGCATCCCGGCTCTTGCGCGCTTTCTTCTGCTTGGCGGCCGACGATTCCCCGAAGGCCCGCCCGGTGATGAGGGCGTACTTGGCAAAGGGGTACTCGCAGCCGGAGGAGAGGTGCCCCGGCAGCACCTGCACAAGTCCCGGCACCGGATTCACCTCGGCGGACTCGGTGGTGTTGAGGCCGCGGTCCCGCAGGTCGCGGGCCAGACCTTTGGCGGCGCGCTCGGTGCCGGCCAGCACGGTGACGGCGTAGCCCTGGCGGCACAGCGGCCCCAGGTCGTCGTCGGCCAGGGAGGCCACCTCCCCGCTCCAGGCGGGCAGGGTGTGGGCGGGGGCGTTGATGATTTCCTTTAAACGGATGTCCGGCATGCTGCGGGCAAAGTTTTCGGCGCAGAGGGTGGGATAGTGTTCCGCCTGGGCCCAGAGCCAGGCCGGGTCAGCGTAGAGCGCGTCCAGCCCGTCGCAGAGAACGCCGTCCTCGTACAGGCTCTTGGCCTCCTCCTCCCGGCGGAACTGGTTGGCCCGCTCCGCCTCGTGGAGGGAGGCAGGTTCCTCCAGGATCAGGATGGGCTCGTCAAAGTAATCCAGCAGGGTGGCGGGCTCGGGATATCGGATGCCCAGATATTTGTCCATGGCTTCCGGCAGGGCGCCGCCGTCCATCATGGCCAGATCCTGCTCCATGCAGGCGGCCATGGCCGTTTTTTTCTTGCCCCGGCGGTGGGACAGCGCCTCGCGCAGCAGGGCCGCTGCATCGGCGGGGGCGCCGAAGAGCACCTCCCGTGCCGGGCTGAGGTAGAGCTTTTCCAGGGTATCCTCCCGGCGCTGGGTGGCCAGATCAAAGCTGTGCAGGCTGTCGATCTCATCATCCCAGTACTCGATGCGGGCGGGAGATTTCATATCAGGAGCAAAGATATCCACAATATCGCCGCGCACCGAGAACTGTCCCGGGCCGTCCACCCGGTCCCGCCGGGTATAGCCCGCCCCATACAGAGCGGCGGTCAGCTCCTCCCGGGGCAGAACATCCCCGGGATGGATGGTGCGGGTGTTGGAGCAGAACTCCTCCCGGGGCATGGTGTACTGGGTCAGGCCCTCACAGGGGACGCAGACCGCAGCCAGACGCCCTCCCACCAGGTCGCCCAGCACCCCCAGGCGGCGGTACTCGTACTCCCGGGCGGTGCTCTCGATGGGCCGCAGGACGTAGTCCCGGGCCGGGAACACCGCCGCCGGGATGCCCAGTGTATTCAGGTCGGCGGCAAACCGGGTGGCCTCCGCCTCGCCGGGGGTGACGATGCAGAGGGGACGGTTCAGCGCCCTTTGCAGCACCGCGTACATCTGGGCGCGGCCGGCTCCCGGCAGCCCGAACAGGGCCGCCGCACCGGGTGTTCCCAGTGCGCCGGCCAGACGCTGATATTCACTTGTCTGTAAAAATAGATTGTGAAACATGGTTTTCTGCCTGCTTGCGCTGGTGTTCTCCATCGCTTATACTGAAACTGATCTTGCGGCAAAGACAGCCGGTGCATCCGGCAGCCGCCCATCCGTCCACAAGGGGGAATCCGAACCATGAAGCCGTCCTCATCCCGTACCATGCAGCCCGCGCTGGATGTCCTGCGTATTCTGGCCGCCCTGATGGTACTGACCGTACACACCGGCCTGCTCACCGGTCTGCAATCTCAGACCGCTTTCGGGGCCAACGGTGTGACGCTGTTCTTTATCCTGAGCGGCTACCTGACGCAGATTTCCCTGGAACGGACCTCCAGGATCTCCGACTATTACCGGCGGCGCGCCCTGCGCATTCTGCCGCTGTACTGGCTGACCCTGGCGATCCGATACCTCTACGACCTGATTGCTGTCCTTGCTGCAGGGATCCCCGCAGCGGAGATTTTCTCCCTGCAGGGCACCTGCGGGCCAGGGTGGCTGCGGTACGTCTTTTTCCTGCAGATGTGGATCCCCAGCGACAACTGGATGCTCTGGAACAACCGCAACGTTCTGTGGACCATGAGCGCCTTCGCCTTTTTCTATCTGGCGGTGCCGTGGCTGCACCGTCTTGTCGTCCGGTTCCGCAGCCGGTTTGCCGCCAGCTTTGTGCTGCTGTTGCTGTGCATCGGCGGCAAGGGAATGCTGGGCAGAGGGATCGAAGTTTCTCTTTCCGCTCTGCCCCAGGGCAGCGTGGATCAGATTTCCGAGTTCAGCGCCAAGATGCCGCTGATGGTGCTGTATGCCTTTTTGTTCGGCACAACCCTGTACTGGGCGGTGCGGGAGGGCCACCAGCTTTTCTACGGCGGTTTCTGCCTGCTGCTGCCTGCCCTGTTCGGCTTTGAGCGCATGGCATACGAGGGGGCATTCACCGCGCTCCTGCTGCTGGCTGTACAGTCGCCCGGCGGAGAGCGGCTGTCGCCCCGGGCGGCCGGGGCGCTGCACTTTCTCAGTGCGGGAAGCTTCTTCCTCTATCTTGCCCATCCCATGCTGCTGGGACTGCTGCCCACCCTTTCCGACGCTCCGGGCTGGATGCGCTGGGGGATGCAGCTGGCGGTGACGGTCGGCTGCTGTGCCGTCTGCTACCTTCTCTACGGGCTGGTTGTCCGGCGGTATGAGCAGGCCATCGCCCGGCGGTTTTCCCCTTCAGCCCGGCGGTTTTCCCCTTCAAAAGAGCGTCAGTGATTGTATTTGTTCTGGGCCTCGGCCAGCTTGCCGTCCATGAGCAGACGGCAGGCATCCTCGATGTCGGGCAGGCGGTCGGCGATGGCCTTGGCGTCCTCCGCCGGGAACTTGCCCAGCACCCAGGCGGCCAGGTCGTACTGGGGGTTGGGCTTCTCCCCCACCCCGATGCGCACCCGATAGAAGCCGTCGGTGCCCAGGGAGGCGATGATGCTCTTGAGGCCGTTGTGCCCGCCTGCCGAGCCGGAAGGCCGGATGCGGACGTGGCCCGGCTTCTGGGCGATGTCGTCGCACAGGACGATGACGTGGTCGGGCTTGATCTTGTAAAAGTTGGCGGCCGGGGCAATGCTCTGGCCCGAAAGGTTCATATAGGTCAGGGGCTTGAGCAGGACCACCTTGTGGTCCCCCACCTCGGCAATGCCGTAAAGGCCCTGCCACTTGGCCTTGGTGACGCTGGCGTTCCAGCGGCGGGCCAGCTCATCCAGGGCAACGAAGCCGGTGTTGTGGCGGGTGCCGTCGTATTTGGGTTCGGGGTTGCCCAGGCCGGCGATCAGCCAGTCAGCCCCCGATGTGCTGCTGAAAAAAGACATAGAATTACGGGTTTCTCCTTTTAACGAATTCAGAGCGCGCTCAAAATGCCGCTGTGATCCGGCTTCCGAAAGGCATGAGCGCCAGACGGGCGAGCTTGAAAAATTGCAGCCCGAAGGGAATGCCGATGATGGTGATGCAGAGCACGCAGCCCCACAAAGCGTGGGCCAGAGCCATGGGCAGCCCGGTAATAATCAGCCAGATGATGTTGAGCAGCAGCGAAGGCGCACCGCCGCCGTAGACGACCTCCTTGCCGAAGGGAAAGAGGCTGAGGGAGGCAAACTTGAAGCACTGCATCCCGACCGGGATGCCCACGATGGTGACACACCACAAAATCCCGGCGCAGAACCATCCCAGGGCGCTGGCCAGTCCTCCCAGCAGGCACCACAAAATGTTGCCAAGCAGATTCATCATTTTTCCTTCCTGTCTGGATGTATGTCCGGCCGGGCAGCGGGTCAGCCCTTCTTTTCAGCCTCCAGCTTCTGCTTTTTGGCAATGTACTTCTGAAGCTTCTTCTCGCCCCATCCCTCGATGGCGGCCTGCTTGCCCCGCTCGATGCCCAGCGCACCGGCGGGCACATCCCGGCCGATGGTGGAGCCCGCGGCGGTGTAGGCATGGTCGCCCACCTTGACCGGCGCCACCAGGTTGGTGTTGCAGCCGATGAAGGCATAGTCCCCGATGGTGGTGCGGAACTTGCCCTCGCCGTCATAGTTGCAGGTGACGGTGCCGCAGCCGAAGTTGCAGTACTTGCCCACATCGGCATCCCCGATGTAGGTCAGGTGGCTGACGGTATTGCCCTCGGCAAAATTGACGTTCTTGGTCTCCACGTAGGCCCCCAGATGGACGCCCTCCTGGGTGACGGTGCCCGGGCGCACATGGGTGAAGGGCCCGATGCGGTTGTTTTTGCCCAGGCAGCTGTCATAGCACTGGCTGGCGTTGACGGTGGAGCCCTCCCCTACCGTGGTGTTTTCCAGCAGGGTGTTGGGGCCGATGACACAGCCTGCTTCCACCTTCGTCTTGCCCCGCAGGATGCAGCCGGGCAGGATCACTGCACCGGGCGCGATCTCCACCTCGGGGTCAATATAGACATCACGGCTGACGAACTCGACGCCGTTGTCCAGATGTTTTTCAAACGTTTCGGCATATTGGCGCTGTGCAGCTTCAAAGCGCTGGCGTGCAGTCATGTTTTCCATACCTTATAATAGCCTCCCTGCCCGTGCGGGCATTTTCGTGCTGCCCGGCGGGCAGCGGTGTACCGTGCGTATTATATCAGATTTCCATGGCAAACAAAAGCAGGGCGTGCCGCTTTTTGCGGCGCACCTGCCGTCCAAAATGATATGAATCCGAAATTTAAGCCATTATAATTCTAGCATTTTTTATACAAATTGCAACCCTCTCGCTGTAAAAAATCGGCATTTTTTGGTCAAATCATTGCTCGTTTTTTTAACAATATGCTGGAAATTCCTGCAAGAGTCTGTTATAATGGATTCTGCCGAACATGAAACATGCGACGCGGGTGTGCACGGCACACCGGGAAGAAACCGTATTTGTATGGAGGTAACTATGAGCAAAAAGTACCTGTACCTGTTCAAGGAAGGTCATGACGCCTTTGGCGGCGATCAGACCAGCATGAAGAACATCCTTGGCGGCAAGGGTGCCGGCCTGGCCGAAATGACCCATGCCGGCATGCCGGTGCCCCAGGGCTTCACCATCACCACTGAGGCCTGCACCCAGTACTACGCAGACGGCCGTGAGATCAACGAAGAGATCAAGGCCGACATCTTCAAGTACATGGGCATTCTGGAGGAGCAGACCGGCAAGAAGTTCGGTGATATCGACAACCCCCTGCTCGTCTCCGTCCGTTCCGGTGCGCGTCAGTCGATGCCCGGCATGATGGACACCATCCTCAACCTCGGCCTGAACGATCAGGCTGTTGAGGGCCTGGCCAAGAAGACCAGCAACCCCCGCTTTGCTTACGACTGCTACCGCCGCTTCATCCAGATGTACTCCGACGTCGTCATGGAGCTGGGCAAGAGCTTCTTCGAAGAGCGCATCGACGCCATGAAGGAGCGCAAGGGCGTCAAGCAGGACATCGAGCTGGATGCCGATGACCTGAAGGAGCTCGTCGCTGAGTTCAAGGCTATCTACCTGGAGAAGCAGGGCAGCGAGTTCCCGCAGGATCCCAAAGAGCAGCTGATCGGCGCCGTCAAGGCCGTCTTCC
>CALXHO010000020.1 GCA_944388125.1 uncultured Gemmiger sp.
CCTGAGCGGCGGTGACATCGACCATCATGGGAACCTTACAGAAAGCATATGTCTCTGCAAAGGCCTGCCCGGCGGAGATGTTATGCAGAATGATCCGGTTGCCCCATAGATCGATGTTTTCAATGTGGATTTCCCCGGACAACAGAATGCCGAATTCCAGCGTTTCATCGCCGGTATGAAAGATGACGCTGTCTTTGGGGTACTCTGCAACACGGATGCACCGGCGGGCCAGCAGCTCATCATATTCCGAAGGTTCAATATTATGAAAAATGCGGGGGTGGGCGGGTTTCATGGGAAAATCTCCTTTTGTGGTTATAACCACATATTTGCTGCCCTGATTATAGTATACTGTGCCCAGAAAAACAAGGAGGGCGTGAATATATGATACGCAGGATCATTCAGATCGACGAAGGAAAATGCAACGGCTGCGGTGCTTGTGCCCGGGCCTGCCATGAAGGGGCCATCGGCATGGTGAACGGCAAGGCAAAACTGCTGCGCGACGATTACTGTGACGGTCTGGGGGATTGTCTCCCGACCTGCCCGACGGGCGCCATCACCTTTGTGGAGCGTGAGGCGGAGGCCTACAATGAGCAGGCGGTGCAGGCGAACAAGAACAAGCGTCCCGCCGGATGCCCCGGTCAGCAGCTGAAACGCTTTCATCCGGAGGCGGCTGCTGTGCCCGCTGCAACTGTGGCCCCTGCGACCTCACAGCTGGGTCAGTGGCCCTGCCAGATCAAGCTGGTGCCGGTCAATGCGCCTTACTTTGATCAGGCAAAACTTCTGATTGCAGCCGACTGCACGGCGTTTGCCTATGCCAATCTGCACCAGGAATTCATGCGGGGCAAGATCACACTGGTTGGCTGTCCCAAGCTGGACAGTGTGGATTACAGCACAAAACTGACCGAGATTATCCGCAACAATGACATCCGCAGTGTCACCATTGTGCGAATGGAGGTGCCTTGCTGCGGCGGCCTGGAACTTGCCGCCAAAAAGGCATTGCAGAACAGCGGAAAGTTTCTTCCCTGGCAGGTGGTGACCATTTCCACCGACGGAAGGATTCTGGACTGATTACGGAACGCGCAGCCGTATCTGCATAAATCACCCAGACGTTAAAAAACTAAATATAGAAACAGGAGGGCCGTTATGGGTATGAAGAATATCAGCCAGGCAGAGGTCTTGGCACTGAAAAACCAGATCGCTTATCAGGAGGGCCAGGTCGTCAGCAAGACGCTGGCACAGAATAACGCTGTCAGCATCACGCTGTTCTCCTTTGCAAAGGGAGAGGAGATCAGCACGCACAAGTCGGGCGGAGACGCGATGGTCACCTGCCTGGACGGCGTGGGAAAAATCACCATCGACGGGGCAGAGTACCTTCTGCATGAAGGCGAATCCATTGTGATGCCCGCGGGCCATCCCCATGCCGTCTACGGGGAGGAAGCCTTCAAGATGCTGCTGGTCGTTGTCTTTTAAGGAAAGGAGAACTCGACATGAAAGCAATGGTAGATCAGGAGACCTGCATCGGTTGCGGGCTTTGCTGCGACACCTGCGACGCTGTGTTCCGTATGAACGATGACGGAAAAGCCGAGGCGTATCAGACTGTGAACAGCGAGGACGAACCCACAGTGCAAAGTGCCATCGACAACTGCCCGGTCTCGGCAATCTACTGGGATGAATCCGCAGACTGAACCACTTGAACAAGGAGAACCCAAACCCATGGAACAGAAAATGTTTTGCTATCAGTGCCAGGAAACCGCAGGCTGCAAGGGCTGCACAATGGTCGGTGTATGCGGCAAAAAGCCGGATGTTGCCGCCATGCAGGATCTTCTGGTGTACGTGACCAAAGGCCTTTCGGCAGTGACCACCGCTCTGCGCAAGGAAAACAAAGAGGTGTCGGCCGATGTCAATCACCTCATTACACTCAACCTGTTCACCACGATCACCAATGCAAATTTTGACCGGGAAAGCATTGAGACACGCATCCGCGCCACGCTGGACGCCAAGAAGGAGGAATTGGCGCGCCTGAGCAATCGTTCCGGCTTGCCGGAGGCTGCCCGGTGGGATGGTTCCGACAATTGGGAGGCCAAGGCCAAAACGGTCGGTGTTCTCTCAACGGAAAACGAGGACATCCGCTCCCTGCGGGAGCTGATCACCTACGGCCTGAAAGGCCTTTCCGCCTATTCCAAGCATGCAAACGCCCTGCTGAAGGATGACGAGGAGGTGGATGCCTTTTTGCAGAGGGCACTGGCCGCCACGCTGGATGACGGCCTCACGGTGGATGATCTGATAGCCCTGACGCTGGAAACGGGCAAATACGGCGTTGCCGGTATGGCTCTGCTGGACAAGGCCAACACCACCGCATACGGAAATCCGGAGATCACCCGGGTGAATATCGGCGTGCGGAACAATCCGGGCATTCTCGTCTCGGGTCACGACCTGCGGGATCTGGAAATGCTTCTGGAGCAGACCCAGGGCACCGGTGTCGATGTATATACCCATTCGGAGATGTTGCCAGCCCACTATTATCCTGCATTCAAAAAGTATCCCAACTTTGCAGGCAATTACGGCAATGCGTGGTGGAAGCAGAAGGAAGAGTTTGATTCCTTCCATGGCCCGATCCTGATGACCACCAACTGCATCGTTCCGCCGAAGGACAGCTACAAGGATCGCCTGTATACCACCGGCGCCGCCGGATACCCCGGCTGCAAGCACATCCCCGGCGGCATCGGTGAACAGAAGGACTTTTCCGCCATCATCGAGCAGGCAAAACGCTGCCCGCCGCCTGCTGAAATTGAGACCGGTGAGATCATCGGAGGCTTTGCCCATGCTCAGGTTCTGGCCCTGGCAGATAAGATTGTGGACGCGGTCAAGAGCGGTGCGATCAAAAAGTTTGTGGTCATGGCCGGCTGTGACGGCCGTGCCAAGAGCCGTGAGTATTATACCGAGTTTGCAAAGGCTCTGCCCAAGGATACCGTTATCCTGACGGCAGGCTGTGCAAAGTATAAGTACAACAAGCTGGACCTCGGTGACATCGGAGGAATTCCCCGTGTGCTGGACGCCGGCCAGTGCAATGACTCCTACTCGCTGGCGGTCATTGCCCTCAAACTCAAGGAAGTCTTTGGATTGGATGACGTGAACCAGCTTCCCATCATTTACAACATTGCCTGGTATGAGCAGAAAGCGGTCATCGTTCTGCTGGCGCTGCTGTATCTGGGCGTGAAGAATATCCATCTCGGTCCCACGCTGCCCGCTTTTATGAGCCCCAATGTGGCCAAGGTCCTGATTGAAAACTTTGGCATCGCGGGGATCGGAACAGTCGAGGATGACATGAAACTGTTCTTTGGAGAAAAAGCCTGAGCCAAACCGGCTTTCTCCTGATGGATAACAAAAGGACGTCTGAACTTTCAGCCGGCTCCAATGGCCGCTCTGCTGCCTGCAGGGCGGCTTTTTGCTTATCTCTGCACCCAGCCTGCAGATTAAACCGCAAATCAGGGATTCCATGAGAAGCGCCTTTGGTCTATCACAAGGTTTTATGCTGGGGGCAGAACAGGAAGAAAAGCTTTTTACGGCTGCATCTAAAAGCAGATCACCTTGTTGTCGAACGGATGTTCCGCTTGATGATTCGGCCGGACACTATGGGAACGCTGTGCAATATGGGGGCAGGGCATGGATTCGCAAAACCTAAAAATCATCTGCCATGTTGCCGTGGCTGATGTACGAAAAAAATAGAAAAAGCCCTCCGGCGTTCTGCGCAGTTCCATAAGAAAACAAAGTCGCAAACTTCTGTCTGCAAAGCGGCATCTGCCGCGTTATCGGGCTTTGCCTTCCACAATGGAGGGCAAAGCCTTCTGCCTTGCATCTGCCGCCTTGCGGCGATTTTGCGATGCCTCGCAGTTTTTGCAGAACCTTTGTTTTCTCATGTCACTCGCGCGTATGCGCCGGAGGACTTTTTCAGTGAAATTGTTTTGTAAGACTTACAGACGGACCATGTCGCGGCTGATTTCAGCCAGGTTATGGGCGCCGCACATGGACATGGTGTCGGAGAGCTCACCCTCAAGTTTGTCGACGAGGGCCTTGACGCCGTCCGCCGCGCCACCGTAAACGGCTGTCACAAACGGACGTGCAATCAGCACTGCGGTCGCACCCATGGCCAGTGCCTTGAATACATCCACGCCGCTGCGGATACCGCCATCCACCAGAACGGCACAGCGCCCGGCCACAGCATCGACGATCTCGGGCAAAACTTCGGCGGTGGCGGGGGTCTGGTCCAGCACGCGGCCGCCGTGGTTGGAAACAACGATGGCCGAGGCACCGGCCTGGACGGCTTTCTCGGCACCGCGGGCGGTCATGATGCCCTTGACGATGAAAGGCACTTTGGCATCGGAAATGATCTGAGCCAGCTCTTCCACCGTCTTGCTGCCTGCGGGCGGGTTGAGATTTTTCAGGAAGGGGAGACCAGCCGCGTCAATGTCCATGGCCACGGCAAAAGCGCCGCAGTCGCGGACCATTTCCATTTTTTCCGCGATGGTGCCGGCGTCCCAGGGCTTCACGGTGGGAATGCCGAACCCATCCGCCGCCTTGATTGCCTTGCAGGCAGCGACCATCACGGCGGGGTTGGTACCGTCGCCGGTGAATGCCAGGATCCCGCTGTCCCGGCAGGCGGAGACGAGAATGTCGTTGTAGGCGGGGTCATCGTATTTGGAACCGTAATGCAGCTGCACCGCACCCACGGGACCGGCAAAAACGGGGATGCGGTAGCTGTGACCGAACAGTTCCAGCCGGGTGTCCGGCGCACCCGAGGCGCAGAGGGTATCCATATTGACGCGGATGTTCTGCCAGGCACTGTAATTGCGGATGGCGACGTCGCCCACTCCCTTGGCGCCGGGGCCGGGAACGGTGTTCCGGCAGCCGCGGCCGTCACAGACCGGGCAAACCTTGCAGGGGCCCATCTGGCCTCTGGCGGACTGTAAAACTTCCTGATATGTCATAGTTATGCGCGCTCCTCTTACCAATAATCCGAGCAGGCACGCGGTCTGCCCCATGTACAGCCTTATTGTAGCGCGCCGGGCACTCTGGTGCAAGGCGGGAATGGGAAAAAGGCCCTGGTTATCCGGATTTTTAAGCCTGAGTGCATTGAATCCCAAAAACTGAGATGCTGATGCAATTTGTGGGGCAGACAAAATAAACGATGCAACGACAATCGTAAAAGCGTTGGGGAAAACCTCCAAAAAATATGAATAAATAAAAAAATATTTGTGAATAAAGTGTTGAATTTTGAGCAAAACAGGCTATAATGAGAATCGCGAGAAGATGCTTCGCCCGAGAGGGCGGGCACAAAATTTTACAAGGAGGAATCATTGATGGTTAGTTTTTTTGTCTGCCTGGTGCTGCTGATCGTCGGCTACTTTACATATGGTAAAGTTGTGGACAACACTTTTGGGCCAGATGACCGCGAAACCCCCGCTGTCCGTATTAATGACGGCGTTGATTACGTGGTTCTTCCCCAATGGAAGCTGTTCCTGATCCAGCTGCTCAACATCGCCGGCCTGGGCCCGATTTTCGGTGCCATGCAGGGTGCACTGTGGGGGCCCGTGGTGTTCCTTTGGATCACCTTCGGCACCATCTTTGCAGGCGGTGTGCATGACTACTTCTCCGGTATGATGAGTGAACGTGAGGACGGTGCTTCCGTCGCTGAGATCACCGGCGATTATCTTGGCAACACCATGAAGAATATCATGCGTGTTTTCTCGGTCGTTCTGCTCATCATGGTCGGCACGGTGTTTGCGGTTGGACCTGCCGGTCTGATCGTCACGCTGTTCAAGAATGCCGGTGTGGGCGGTGTGTTCGCCACAACGCTGTTCTGGCTGATCATCATCCTGATTTATTACTTCATTGCAACTTTCATTTCCATCGACGCGGTTATCGGCAAGATCTATCCTCTGTTCGGTGTCTGCCTGCTGGTCATGGCAGTGGGCGTTGCCTTTGGCGTCGTCACCAACCCCAACTATGTGATTCCTGAAATCTGGGATCATCTGTACAACATGCATCCCTCCGGAACTCCGATCTGGAGCTTCATGTTTATCACGGTTGCCTGCGGCGCAATCTCCGGCTTCCATTCTACCCAGTCTCCGCTGATGGCCCGCTGCATGAAGAGCGAGAAACAGGGCCACTTCGTCTTCTACGGTGCCATGGTCTGTGAGGGCGTGATCGCTCTGATCTGGGCAGCTGCCGGCTGCTCCATCTACGAGGTCACCGGCGGCCTGAACACCGGTCTGGCCGATATCCTGGCCGACGGTCAGTCCGCAGCCATTTACGATGTCTGTGTCAAGACCATGGGCGGCGCCGGCGTTGTGCTTGCCATGCTTGGTGTCATTGCCTGCCCCATCACCTCCGGTGATACGGCCTTCCGTTCGGCCCGCCTGACCCTGGCTGACTGGCTCAAGATCGACCAGAACAGCTGGAGCAATCGTCTCAAGCTCTGCATTCCTGTCCTGGGCGTCGGTGCTATCCTGGGTATCGGCAACGCGCTGGGCGCGATCGACTACACGGTGATCTGGCGTTACTTCAGCTGGACCAACCAGACCCTGGCCATGATCGTTCTGTGGGCTGCTTCCATGTATCTCTTCCGCAACAAGAAGAACTACTGGATCACCGCAGTGCCTGCCACCTTCATGACCGCGGTGTCCATCACCTATTTCTGCATGGCACCGGAATGCCTGGGTGCTTTCGGCATCGGTGCAGCAGTGGCATACCCGGCTGGCATTATCGTTGCCATCCTGTTCCTGGGACTGTTCCTGCGCGCCACCAGGAAGCCTGCTCCCGCGGCAAACAAATAACCTTTGCATCCAAACAGGCAAGAATTTTCTCGCGTCTGCACGGGGCCGTTGCTATGCAGCGGCCCCTGTGCTGATTTTACAGCAACCCGTCCGGGCGCTGTCCCGGTATCCATTCCATCGGGAGGAAACCGACCATGTATTTCAAACCCAAATGCCTGAGCACTACCGGTCTGGCGGATGATGTACTCAAATCGGACAAAAAGTCCTGTAAACGGTATGGCCCCTGCGGCGTGGGTCAAAAGGCAATCTACCTCAACAATATGGTGCTGGACCGCTGCTACTATATCCCTTTTGACTGTATACAGCGGGTGTACAAGCGTGTTGCCATGAGCAAGGGAGGCTATACCGGAAAGGGCGTTTTCGGCTCTATCCCATACCTGGTCGTTGAGTTTGACGGAAGCAAACAGCGGCAGTTCACCTTTAAATATGAGGAGGACGTCGACCGGATGCTGAACCGTGTTGCGGCAGTACGGCCGGAACTCAAACGGATGAGCGAGACTGCCGAGGCCAAACTCAGGCAGCGGGATGCCGAGCGGGCTGCAAAAATTCTGCCGGAGCTGTCCAATCGGGCGCGCAAAAATATCGAGCTCCTGGAACGGGCGGCCGAGTATTTGAACAAAAAACCGGAACTGGCGGAGGAACTCAGTGCTTCTGCCCGCCGCAAGCGGGCGCTGCTGATCAGCAAGCCGGTTTATCGCTGGGTGGCGCTGGCAATCACCCTTATGGGGGCAGCTGCATTCACATATGGAATTTACTCCCTGATGCACCAGGGAACCTTCGCCATCTACTTCACGCTGTTCGGACTTGCGGCCATCTTCCTCTTCTCCGGGGTCAGTGTACTTCCCACAGCCCGCAACAACCGCAAGGCGATTCTTGCACGTGCGGAGCGAGCCGAAAAGGCCATGGACAGGTATCTGTCCGGATATCCGGACTTCCCGGTGCCCGCCCGGTATGCGCATCCCGTTGTGCTGACGCGCATGGAACGCGCCATCCGGGAAGGCCGGGCCGTCGAACCCGGCCAGGCGCTGGAAGTGGTCAAAAAGGACCTGCAGGCGCTGAACGCCGATGTTCAGGTGGAAAAGGATGAATATGACGAGGTTGTGGCGATCAAGGCAATGTTCCTTGTGCAGAACTATGCCTGATTGCCCCGCAAACCACCGGTAAAGTATCCGGCCGCGGAAAGGGGAGACTCTCCATTCCGCGGCCGGATCTTTTTGTTTTGTGCCGGCAAGACAGAGGGGAATGTGCTGCCTGCCGGTTGGAACCGGACCGCTTCTTCTGCCGGGAACGGCTTGACGGAGCGGATTGGTTTGCGTACACTATCAAAAGAACCTGATGCCAACGGGCTGCACAAAACGGTGCAGCCGATACAAAGAACAAGGATGGAGCCAATGGACCAGTATACCGTATTGAAGCAATATTTCGGACATGACGACTTCCGCCCGGGACAGAAACCCCTTGTCGATGCACTTTTGGCCGGGCGCGATGTACTGGGGGTCATGCCGACCGGAGCAGGCAAGTCGGTCTGTTATCAGGTACCGGCCATGCTGCTGCCTGGCATGACGCTGGTCATTTCGCCTCTCATTTCATTGATGAAAGACCAGGTCACTGCCCTGGAGGACGCCGGCGTCCCTGCAGCCTGCCTCAATTCCTCTCAACCGGAGGAGCAGTACCAGACCATCCTGCGCAATGCGATCAATGGACAGTACAAAATTCTTTATGTCGCGCCCGAACGTCTGCCGACGGCAGGATTTTCCTACCTGACGCAGAGCGCGGAAATATCACTGATTGCAGTGGATGAGGCACATTGCGTCTCCCAGTGGGGACAGGATTTCCGCCCCAGTTATCTGAAAATCGCGGACTTCATTGCCGGGCTGCCGGTGCGTCCGGTGGTGGGGGCGTTTACCGCCACTGCGACGGCACAGGTCAAACAGGATGTGGCACGGATGCTGGGATTGCGCGATCCGTTGTGCATCACAACCGGATTTGACCGCCCCAACCTGTATTTTGGGGTTGCACGCCCCCGGGACAAGGAACGGTATATTGAAGAATACATCCTGGACCATCCCGGCAAGAGCGGTATCGTTTACTGTGCCACCCGCCGCACGGTGGAGTCGGTCTGCAGGGAGCTGCGCTCGGTGGGCATCCAGGCCACTCGCTACCATGCTGGTCTGGATCCTGAGGAGCGCGAGAAAAACCAGGAGGATTTCGTCTACGACAAAAGCCGTGTGATGGTGGCGACCAATGCCTTCGGTATGGGGATCGACAAATCCAATGTCAGTTATGTCCTGCACTATAACATGCCCAAAAATCTGGAAAGCTATTACCAGGAGGCGGGGAGAGCAGGGCGGGACGGCGAACCGGCCGAGTGCATTCTGCTGTTCTCTCTGGGGGATATCCAGACGGCACAGTATTTCATCCGCAACACCCATGACAACGATGAACTTACCCCCGAGCAGCGCGCCGAAGTGGAGCGGCGGGATGCCCAGCGCCTGGATGCCATGGTGACCTATTGCAAGACCACCCGCTGCCTGCGCAGTGTGATGCTGGAATACTTCGGAGAGCAGACAACGGGCAGGTGTGACAACTGCAGCAACTGCAACAGTGAGATGATCGAGACAGACATCACCACTGAGGCGCAGAAGATTCTGTCCGGGGTAGCCCGGGTGGAAAAGCGCTGGCCGGGCGGACTGGGGGAGGTGGCAGTGGTTCAGATGCTGCGGGGCTCCCGGGATCAGAATACGCTCAAAAGAGGGCTGGACAGTCTGCCGACCTACGGCATTCTGCGGGATGTCTCCCAGCAAAGACTTCGTCAGTACTTTGACGCGCTGGAGGAACAGGGCTATCTGATCAACACAAAAGGGGAGTACCCGGTGCTGCATCTGGGAGCCAAGGCGGTGGATGTGCTGTTTCACGGCAAGACGGTGCAGATGACGGAGCGCAGTTCCACCGGCGGCCGTGAGGAACAGACCACCCGCAGGCAGAGCGGCAAAAAACGCTCGGAGCGCGCCGCGATCCTGCCGGATGAGGGACTTATCGGGGCGCTCAAAGCGGAGCGCTCCCGCCTGGCACAAAAGAAGAAAGTCCCGGCCTACATTATTTTCAATAACCTTACCTTGGACGCCATGGCACAGCAAAAACCGCGTACTATGGGGGATTTCATGCGCCTGCCTGGGGTCGGCGATGCCAAGGCAAACAAGTACGGCAAGGACTTCCTTCGCTGTATTGCGGAGTATTGCCGGGAACATCCGGAGGAGTGAGACGGTCTGCTTTCCAGAAAAACGCACAGCCTGTTTTTCCACGGCAAAGCACTTCCACACGGTGTGAAGCAAAAATGCTTGCCACGCTTGATGGGGATACAAAAGCATCTTTGCTGTTCACTCGCAAACTGTTTCAGGCGGTGAAGCGCCGCGCTGCACGAGGAATCTGAGACAAAAGGGACCGGATAAAAATTTCAAAAGAAATGAAAGGATTCGGCTGTGCCGATCGTATTCAGGGTGAAGTCACAAGAGACTATTATGATACGATCAGGAGGAATCCTTATGAAAAGAATTCTGTTGGGGATTGTCGCAACCGGAATCATTCTGACAATCGGAGCCACGACGGCCTTTGCTGCCGGGTTGCACAACAGATGTGCCGGTGGAGCCGGAATCGGCATCTGCCGAAATGGAGAAAGCTGCGGCTATTATGCGGACGCTGACGGTGACGGAATCTGTGACAATGCTGCGGCGTGGTCCGGGGCGGGGCATCATGGCGGCTGCGGAGAGGGATGCAGAGAATCAAGATGCGGAGCGAACAGGAGATAAACAGAGCGATTGAACGGTATTCCGATACGGTTCGACGCCTTTGCATGATCCACCTGAAAAGTTATGCGGATACAGAGGACATCTTTCAGACGGTGTTTCTGAAATATGCCCTCAGTTCCGTGCACTTCGAAAGCGAAGAACATGAAAAGGCCTGGATCATCCGCGTCACGATCAATGCCTGCAAGGATTTGTTCAAGAGCTTTTTCCGCAGCAGGACAACTTCGCTGGAAACGCTGATCGATCAGCCGGCCCCCATGAATCCGGATCATCGCGAAGTACTGGAAGCGGTTCTTTCTCTTCCGCCGAAATACCGGGACGTCATATACCTGCATTATTACGAGGGGTATTCCGCACCCGAGATCGGTAAAATTGTGGGCAGGAACGTGAACACAATTTATACTCTCCTGGCACGTTCCAGACAGATGCTTCGGGAAAAGCTGGGAGGTGAAGCCGATGCGTGACAAGATTGCACAGGCCTTTGATCAGGTGCAGGCCGAGGAGGCTCTCAAAACAAGCACGAGGGAGTATATCCGCCGCAAAACCCGGGGATATACCCGGACAAGGCAGATCCCCGGGTATCTGCGTCTGGTTCCTGTTGCCGCCTGCCTGGTGCTGGCGGTTCTGGCAGGAAACTGGCTTTACTTCACACCTACCGTGGAAATCAGCATCGACATCAACCCATCCATTGAGCTGGGGGTGAACCGCTTTGACCGTGTTGTCACGGCAACCGGATACAACGCGGATGGTCAGGCACTTCTGGATACCCTGGAGGTGCAGAATCTGGATTATAACGATGCGGTGGAGCAGATCATCAACAGTGACACCGTGGCAGCCCTGCTGTCCGGGGACGGCATTGTGACCATTGGAGTCATCGGCCCGGACGGGGAACAGACGACCCGGGTACTCTCGGACATGGAAGCCTGCACTTCCCGGTCGGAGAATATGCACTGCTACCATGCGGATGGCGATACGGCAGAAGAGGCCCATGAGATGGGGCTTTCCTGCGGCAAGTACAGGGCATACCAGCAGCTGCTCCAGGTCGATCCTACCGTGACGCCGGAGCAGGTGGCGAATATGACGATGCGTGAAATCTGGGACAGAATCCAAGCCCTGTCCGGCACAACCGCTGAGACCGCACCGGTCCAGAGCGAGTATGATGACGGGACGGAATCCCATACGGCCGGGAAGAGTGAGGAGCAGGGCCATCACGGCGGAGAGCATGGAGAACAGGGCTACCGCCACGGCGGTGATGAGGACTGATCCTCGTTGCGGCAAACGGAAAAAGTATCATTTCGGCCAACAGTGTACAGCGGCGGGCCTCCGGTTACGGGGGCTCGCCGCTGTTTTTTCCGCATCCGGCAAACCTCCGTGCCGGATTCAAAAACAGACGCAGGCACGAGCAAGCCCCGCGTTTGCATATGGCCGGATAACATGGTAAGATAGTACCGCATCTTTCTGCGCGGTTCCATCAGAAAACAAAGCAGCAGGATCCTGACTGCGAAAGGGCATCTGCTGCGGTATCGGGTCTTGCGTTCCCCAAAAAGGATTCGCCCCGCTGCCTTGCGCCGGTTTCTTTGCAGCGGCTGTGCGATACGTCGCAGTCTTGGCAGAACCTTGTTTTCTTGTGTCACTCGCGCTTCAGGAACGTTTTTTGAGTTTTGAGCGGAGGGGGGAAAACAAGTGTCCTTGTTTCCGATCATGGTCGATATGGCCGGGAAATCCTGCCTGGTGGCGGGCGGCGGCGCGACGGCACTGCGCAAAACCCGCAGTCTGGTGGAAGCCGGTGCCAGGATCACGGTGGTTTCGTCCGAACTGGATGAAGGGTTTGCATCCCTGCCGGTCCGATGTGAGGTCCGTGCGGTCAGCGCAAAGGATGTGGCTGGCATGACGATTGTCATCGACGCAACGGGCAGCGAGGAAACCGCACAGATGCTGCAGGCAGCCTGCCGCAAGGAAGGGGCGCTGTTCAACTGTGCGTCCAGTCCGCAAAAAGGGGATACCTCTTTTCCCGCCGTGCTGCGGCGCGGCAGCCTTGTCGCTGGAATTTCCACGTCGGGCGCCAGCCCTGCCGCTGCGGCCTGGGTGCGGGACCGCCTGGCCGAGAGCCTTCCGGATGCCTTTGACCAAATTCTTGAGCAGATGCAGTCACTGAGAGAGCGTGCAAAAGCAATGTTTTCCCAGCAGAAGCAGCGCGCGGAATTCCTGCACCGGTGCCTGGAAACGGCCGTAACCAACGGGCAGCCGCTTTCCGAGGCGGAAATTGAGGAAGCAAGGAGGAAAACAGCCCAATGACACAAAAGACACACGGCAAAGTTTTTCTGGTGGGGGCGGGCTGCGGCCCGGCCGATCTGATCACGCTGCGCGGTCTGCGGGTGTTGGCGTCAGCGGATGCCGTTGTATACGATGCGCTGATGGACGCTGATCTTTTGCAGATGGCTCGCCCGGATGCAGAAAAAATCCCGGCAGGCAAGCGCAGCGGACACCACAGCATGCCGCAGGGGGAGATCAATGCACTCCTGATCGGTCTGGCAAGTCAGGGAAAAACCGTGTGCCGGCTCAAGGGCGGCGATCCCTTTGTGTTCGGCCGCGGCGGTGAGGAGGCGGAGGCGCTGTCCCAGGCAGGAATTCCGTTCGAGGAAGTCCCCGGGGTCACCTCGGCAGTAGCCATTCCGGCTGCGGCGGGAATTCCCGTCACGCACCGCGGCGTCAGCCGCAGCTTCCATGTCATTACGGCGCACACGGCGGGGACAGCCGACGGACTGCCCGAAAACCTGGAAAAGCTGGCCGGACTGGACGGCACGCTGGTATTCCTGATGGGATTGAAAAACCTGCCCCGCATTGCCGGGCGACTGCAAAGCGCCGGTATGCCGCCGGAAACCCCGGCGGCAGTGTGCGGTGCGCAGACCGTGCGGGGGACGCTTGCTGACATTGCCGAGCGGGCAAAGGCAGTGGCGCCGCCCGCTGTGATCGTGATCGGGGGCAGCGCCGGAGTGGAACTGCACCAGGGAAGCGGCAGGCTTGCCGGTGTGACGGTCGGACTGACCGGCACGGCGGAATTCCGCGCCCGCACCCGGCAGGCCTTTGCAGAGGAGGGGGCAAACACGTTGGATGTGCAGCGCAGCGGCATTGTGCCTTGCTGCACACCGGAACAGCTGACTGCGGCCATTGAAGAAATGCCTGACTGGATCGTGTTTACCAGCCCCAACGGTGTGCAGACCTTCTTTTCGCTGCTCCGCCGGACACAGACGGACCTGCGCCGGTTTTCCGGAACGCACTTCGCCGCAGTGGGCCCCCGTACGGCCCAGATTCTGATGGAACACGGGTTCCGCGCAGATCTGATTCCCGAACGCCATGACACGGCTTCGCTGGGAAAAGCATTGGCCGGGGCCTGCCGGGGAACCGTGCTGCTTGCCTCTGCCCGGGAGTGCAGTCCTGCGCCCCGTCTCGCCCTGGAACAGGCGGGGGTGCGTTGCCGTACCCTGGCGCTTTATCATACCGAGTTCTTCCCGCCGGAAGCGGCTGCCGTCGATTATCTTGTCTTCGGCAGTGCAGGCGGGGTGAAAGCCTACTTCTCGGCGGGCGGGACAGCCCCCCGGAAAGCTGTCGTCTGCATCGGGCCGGTCACCGCCAGGGAGGCTGCCGGGCATGCCCGGGTGCTGACGGCAACGGACACGCTGGCGTCCTCGCTGGCACAGGCCGTCCTCGGTGATTTGACCTGAATCGCCAAGCTGTTTGAAGAAAAAGGAGAACGACATTGAAATTTCGCAGCATCTGCCTCGCTCTGGCCCTCGCGGCCGCTCTGACCGCCTGCACGGCACCTGCCTCATCCAGCCAGCCTGCGGCGACGCCCGAGACAGCCTCCGCTGAGACCGGGAACACAGCCATGGAGAGCACACAGTCTCTGACCTTTACCGATGACCTGGGCCGGACGGTGGAGGCACCCCGCCAGCCCCGTCATGTCGCAGCGCTGATCGGCAGCTTTGCCGATGTCTGGCGGCTTGCCGGGGGAGAACTGGCAGCTACGGCAAACGATGCCTGGACTCAGTTTGACCTGAATCTGTCGGAGGATGTGGTCAATCTGGGGACCACCACCGAGCTCAGCCTGGAAAAGCTGTTTGCCGTCGAGCCCGATTTTGTCATTGCCAGCACCAACACCCAGCTGGATCTCGACTGGATGGAGACACTGGAGGCTGCAGGCATTCCCACCGCATATTTTGACGTCAACACCTTTGATGACTATCTGCGCATGCTCAAAATCTGCACCGACCTGACCGGACGGCAGGATCTGTACCAGCAAAACGGCCTGGATGTGCAGCAACAGATTGATGCAGCGATCGCCCGCAGCGACGGCAGTACGCCCACTGTGCTGTATCTGCGTGCAACGGCGGTCAGCGTCAAGGTCAAAGGCAGTGCGGATAACGTTCTCGGCGAGATGCTGCATGATTTCGGCTGCATCAATATTGCGGATCAGGACGGCAGCCTGCTGGAGGAACTCAGCCTGGAACGCATTGTGCAGGCGGACCCGGACTATATCTTTGTGGTGGAACAGGGCAGCGATGCCGATGCCATCCGGGAAAACCTGGACACACTGCTGCGGGATAACCCGGCCTGGAGCGGTCTGACCGCAGTGCAGGAGGGACGCCTCTATTATATGGATCAGAAACTTTACAATCTCAAACCCAATGACCGTTGGGGAGAAGCCTATGAAAAACTCGCAGATATCCTCTTCCCGGCATAACAGTCGGCCGTTTGCACTGGCTGCCCTGCTTTGTGTGGCGGCAGCGCTTCTCAGCGTCTGCCTGGGCGCTGCCGGACTGACGCTGCCGGAACTCTGGCAGGCCATTCTCTCGGGCCCGGACGGCAGCGCAGCGGCACGGATCCTCTGGTATGTCCGCCTGCCGCGCACGGCGGCGTGCCTGCTGGCCGGTGCAGGCCTTGCGGTTTCAGGAGCCATCATTCAGGCGGTGCTGGCAAACCCACTGGCTTCACCGAGCATCATCGGCGTCAATGCGGGCGCGGGCCTTGCCGTTTCCATCTGCTGTGCGGCGGGCGGCGCGGCTGCCGGATGGGCTGTTGCAGGAATGTCATTCTGCGGCGGTATGGCTGCGGTGATGATCGTGGTGCTGGTGGCCCGCCGCACGGGGGCCTCGCGCATGACGGTGGTTCTGGGGGGCGTGGCGGTCAGTACCTTTCTCAATGCCGGGACGGAAGCCATCGCCACGCTGTTTCCCGATGCGGCTGTGGGCAGCGCCGATTTCCGGGTGGGCGGCTTTTCCTCCGTGTCTCTGGCTCGCCTGTGGCCTGCGGCAATTCTGATTGTGGCGGCATTGGCAGTTTCGTTCACACTTTGTAATGAGTTGGACGTCCTTGCTTTGGGGGAGGATACGGCCCGGGGCCTGGGAATGCAGGTGTCGACGACCCGCACGTTGCTGCTGGCGCTTTCAGCTCTGCTGGCTGGAGCAACGGTCAGTTTTGCAGGCGTCCTCGGTTTTGTGGGACTGATTGTTCCCCACATTGCCAGAAAGTTTGTCGGCAGTGAGAGCTGCCATCTGCTCCCGATGTGTGCCCTGTGCGGCGCCGGGCTGGTGACAATCTGCGATCTGGCGGCGCGGCTGCTGTTTGCACCCTATGAGCTGCCGGTGGGAATTCTTCTGTCCTTTATCGGCGGTCCGTTCTTTATTGTGCTCCTTGCCAGGAGAGGGGGAGGCCGCCATGCTTGAAACAAAAAAACTCTGCGCCGGATACGGCGGGACAGACGTGCTGCACGGGGTGACGGCCTGTTTCCGCCCCGGGCGGGTGACTGGCATCATCGGACCGAACGGCTGCGGAAAGAGCACTTTACTCAAGACTTTGGCAGGACTGCACAAACCGACATCGGGTCAGGTGCTGCTGGATGGCGTTTCGGTGCCGGATCTGCCGCCCCATCTCTCGGCGCAGAAAATAGCCTATCTGCCGCAAAGCCGCAACGTGCCGGAGATCACCGCGCTGCGGATGGTTCTGCATGGCCGGTTTGCCTATCTTTCCTATCCTCGCCGCTACCGTCCCCAGGACTATGAAGCGGCCCGCCGTGCCCTGCGGTGGATCGGTGCGGAGGATCTGGCGGACAAAAATGTTTCCTCCCTGTCGGGCGGCCAGCGCCAGAAGGTGTACATCGCCATGGCCCTGGCCCAGGATACCGACACGGTTTTGATGGACGAGCCGACGACCTATCTGGACATCCGCAACCAGATGGAGGTCATGGAACTGGCTGGAAAGCTGGCCGGTCTGGGCAAGGCGGTGGTCATGGTGGTGCATGACCTGGGAGCAGTTCTTCGCAATGCCGATGACGTGCTTCTTTTGCAGGAAGGGCGTGTGGCGGCCATGGGCACACCGGAAGAGATCTATGCCGGCGGAAAACTGGAGTCCGCTTTCGGCGTGGCGGTTCACGTAATGGAGACACCGGACGGAAAGCAGTATTACTGCACGCCGCTGTGAAGGTCCGCCTTTTCGGCAACAATGCAATAGAACATGCCCGGAGCACCGCATGGCTCCGGGCATATTTTGTCGCCGCTGCAAGACGGCAGTAGGAACCTTGCCCTCTCTCTTTTCGGAAAAAATCGGCGCCGAAAACTTATTTTGTGGCGGTTTTGAAGCAAAGTACTTAATTTTCTATGGCTGAAACGGAGATTGGGACACAAAAACTTTTTTCGAATCTTGAAAAAATGGCGAAAATGCTTGTAACTTTTTTGCTTTTCGTTTATACTTTAATGTATGTCTGTTGCTGTGTGTTTTTTTAGAGGGGAATGCACAGGCGGCATACAATCAAGATATGCAACACGGAAAGAATAGGGGGAAGCATCATGTCTGAATATCGCAACATGACAAAAGAACAGCTCCTGGCCGAAAAGGCCACCCTGGAGAAGTCCTACGCCGACTTCAAGGCCATGGGTCTCAAGCTCAACATGGCCCGCGGCAAGCCCGGCCCTCACCAGATGGACCTGGCCATGGACCTGCTCAAGATGGAAGACTACACTGCCAGCGACGGCACCGATGCGCGCAACTACGGCAACCTGGAAGGCCTTGAGGAGGCCCGTGCCCTGTTTGGCGACATCATGGGCGTCAAGCCGGAGAACGTCTTTGTGGGCGGCAACTCCAGCCTGCAGCTGATGTACCTGCTGGTCAGCATCGGCTGGACCTTCGGCTTCCAGGATTCTCCCTGCCCCTGGTCCCAGGTGGAAAAGCCCAAGTTCCTGTGCCCTGTGCCCGGCTATGATCGTCACTTCCGCATCACCGAGGAGTTCGGCATTGAGATGATCAACATCCCCATGTCTCCCGAGGGCCCCGATATGGATATGATCGAGAAGCTGGTGGCCGAGGATGCCTCCATCAAGGGCATCTGGTGCGTGCCGCAGTACTCCAATCCCGACGGCTATACCTACAGTGACGAGACAGTGCGCCGCTTCGCCTCCATGAAGACGGCCGCCCCCGATTTCAAGATCTTCTGGGATGAGGCATACATTGTTCATCACCTGACCGATGAGATCATCGAGACCCCCGTCCTGCTGGAGGAGAGCCGCAAGTACGGCAATGAGGACCGCGTCTTCATGTTCACCTCCACCAGCAAGATCACCTTCCCGGGCGCCGGTGTGTCTGCCCTGGCCTGCAGCGAAAACTCCATGAAGTATGTCTGCAAGCGGTTCGAGGTCATGATCATCAGCTATGACAAGATGAACCAGCTGCGCCATGTCCGCTTCCTGAAGAACAAGGAGGGCGTTCTGGCCCATATGAAGAAGCATCGCCGCCGTCTGGCTCCCTGCTTCGATGCGGTCAAGACCACCTTTGCCCAGGAGCTGACCCCCTGCGGAGACATTGCCCACTGGACCAATCCCAAGGGCGGGTACTTCATCAGCCTGTACGTCATGCCCGGCTGCGCCAAGCGTGTGGCTCAGCTGTGCAAGGACGCCGGCCTTGTGCTGACCGGTGCGGGTTCCGCTTACCCGTACGGCCGCGATCCCGAGGATTCGCACCTGCGCATTGCGCCCACCTATCCCAGCCTGGATGAAGTGGAAAAAGCGTCTGTCCTGCTGACTGTCTGTGTACGGCTTGCCGTTGTGGAAAAGCTGCTTGCCCAGGCGGAATAAGCTGGAAATAGAAGTCTTGCCCGCGTGGGCAATATTTGGAGGTACCTATGAGCAGAAAAGGAAAGTCATGGCACTTTATTGTCGTGGCGATTCTGATCGTCGTCTTTGCATGGACGGCCATCGGCGGTGTCAGCTATCAGTACGGTGACATCAAGAACACTTATGTCAAGGGTGTTTCGGACATCCGCTTCGGTATTGATATCCGCGGCGGTGTGGATGTTACTTTCGTCCCGGCAGGGGACGTTGACGCCACCGACGTCCAGATGCAGGCGGCACAGACCGTTATCAACGACCGTCTGGTCGGCCTTGGCATCACCGACTATGAAAGCTATGTCGATGCCAACAAGGACCGCATCATCGTCCGCTTCCCCTGGAAGAGCGACGAGTCGGATTTTGACCCGCAGCAGGCCATCGACGAGATCGGCACCACTGCCGAGATGGTGTTCCGCGAGGGCAGCACTGCCGACGGAGACGTCATCCTGACCGGTGACCAGGTCGAGTCCGCCTCTCCGGGCTATGATTCCACCAACGGTTATGTTGTCCAGCTTTCCTTTACCAGCGACGGCGCCTCCGCCTTTGCTGAGGCAACCACCCGCCTGTATCAGGATGGCGGTACCATCAGCATCTGGCTGGATGATGAGAACATCAGCACCGCCACGGTCAATGCTGCCATCACCGACGGCAAGGCCATCATTGAGGGCAACTTCACCGCCGAGCAGGTGGAGACCCTGGCCAATCAGATCAACTCCGGTGCACTGCCCTTTGCTCTGGAGGCGGAGAGCTTCTCCACCATCAGCCCGACCCTGGGCGCCCGCAGCCTGGATGTCATGGTCATGGCCGGCATCATCGCCTTTGTGCTGGTTGCCGTCATGATGATCGTCCGTTACCGTCTGCCTGGCGCACTGGCGGTTATCGCTCTGCTGGGCCAGGTCACCGCGACGCTGGCCGTGGTCTCCGGTTACTTCTCTGTGTTCTCCGGGTCCACGCTGACCCTGCCCGGTATTGCGGGTATCATTCTGGGCGTCGGTATGGGCGTTGACGCCAACGTCATCACCGCCGAGCGTATCCGCGAGGAACTGGGCAAGGGCAAGACTCTGGACGGCGCCATCTCCAGCGGCTTCCGTATGGGCCTGACGCCTGTCATTGACGGCAACGTCACCATCGTCATCGTTGCGGCCATCCTCATGGGCGCTTTCGGTCCCACCGACGGCTTCTGGGCCAAGGTGTTTACGGCCATCTTCACCTGGTTCGGCGCTTCCACCGCGGGTACCATTTATTCCTTCGGCTTCACGCTGCTGACCGGTGTTATCCTGAACTTTGTGTTCGGCGTCTGGGCGACCCGCGTCATGATCCGCGGCGCCTCCAAGATCAAGGCGCTGCGCAATCCCTGGCTCTATGGCGGCGAAAAGGATCCCGCCAAGGTCTGGAAGACTCCCAAGATCAATTTTGTGGGCAACCGCAAAAAGTACTATACCTTCTCCTGCGTGCTGGTTGCCGTGGTGCTGGTGTTCTCCCTGGTGTTCGGTGTCTCCATGGACATTGAATTCAAGGGCGGCTCCATGGTCACCATGGGCTATCAGGGCGAGGCTGATATCAATGCCATCAAGTCTGCGGCGGAGACTACGCTGGGTGTGTCCAACACCACGGTTCAGACCGGCAATGACATTTCCGGCAATCAGACCCTGACCCTCACCATGCCCGGCACCACCACCCTCACCACCGAGGACGTGGATTCTCTGCTGAACACGCTGAACGAGCAGTTCCCCGACAACAGCTTTGTCCAGAACGAGATCAGCAATGTGGACGCCACCATCGGCAACGAGTTCTTTGCCAAGAGCCTGGTTGCCGTCGCAGCGGCCTGCGTGCTGATTCTCATCTACATTGCCTTCCGCTTCCGCAAGATCGGCGGCTGGCCGGCGGGCAGCATGGCAATTGTGGCACTGCTGCACGATATGTTTGTGGTGTACGGCGTCTTTGTGATTTTTCGGATTCCGCTCAACGGCAACTTCATTGCGGCCATGCTGACGATCCTGGGCTACTCCATCAATGATACCGTCGTCATCTACGACCGTATCCGCGAGAATACCGCCCTCTACGGCAAGAAGATGCCGCTGACTGATCTTGTCAACCTGTCCATCAACCAGAGCTTCTCCCGCTCCCTGATGACCTCCATCACCACCTGCGTCGCCCTGGGCGTTGTCTGTGTGGTGGCGCTGGTGTTCCAGCTTGAGAGCATCTTCACTTTTGCCATGCCGCTGATGTTCGGCATGGTCAGCGGTGTGTACAGCACCATGTGCATTGCCACCCAGCTCTGGGTCGATTGGAAGACCCGCGGCAAAAAGACTGCGCGTCTGCCCAAGAAGGCTTCTTGACACAACCGACACCGAACGGGAGGGAACCCTGATGAAATGTCCGTACTGTGGTGAGATTGATTCCAAGGTGATTGATTCGCGCCCCACGGAGGACGGCGAAAAGATCCGCCGCCGCCGGGAATGCCTGAGCTGCAAAAAGCGTTTCACGACCTATGAGATCGTGGAGACGGTGCCGCTGATGGTGGTCAAGCGCGACCATTCCCGTGAGGTATTCGACCGCCAGAAACTGCTCAACGGTATGCTGCGTGCCTGTGAAAAGCGGCCGGTCAGCTATCAGCAGCTGGAGGCAGCCGTGAGCAACATCGAGCAGACGTTGCTCAATTCCTACGATCGCGAAGTTTCGTCGATGTACATCGGCGACCTGGCCATGGATCAGCTCAAGCACATTGACGATGTTGCCTATGTGCGGTTTGCCTCGGTCTACCGCCAGTTCAGCGATGTCAACACCTTTATGGAAGAACTCAAGGATATGCTGGACAACCGCTCAAAAAACAGCGATAAATGATTCTTCCAGTTGTTCCAGCTGGGAAAAGGCACGGGCTGTTTCCACGGCAAGGTCTGCCGGATTGTCCGGCAGAGCGTAAAATTCCAGCGTTGCCAGCGTTTCGTTGATTTTGTCCAGCAGGTTTCGCCGCACAAAAAGGCAGAGAAACCGGCTGTGTCTGCGGGCGTTTTCCGCAGCGCTGCGGTAGGCCTGTGCGGAAGCAGGGTATTGCTGTGCCTGTGCCAGGGTATAGGCTTCCTGCAACTGCTGCTCGGTCTGCCCGACGCAGTACGAAACCGCCTTGCCGGAACCGGATACGATGGCAAACAGTGCGACAAGCAACAGTACGGCGTAGAGATTGCGCTTCGTACAACAAGCCCCCTTCCTGCCATGGTTTTGCCATGGAACCATGAAAATCCATTCAATCTTTGCAGCTTTGGCCGCCCTTCGGGGCGGCCTTTTTTGGTATCAGGAGAATATCGCTCCCGTTGGAGAGGAAAACCAGTACCTGGCTGGAGAGAAGGCCGTTTTTCCCCAGCTGTTGCTGCAGCCAGTGATCGTCGTAGCCCAATGCCTCCAGATTGTCACGATAGAGATGCCGGTCAATCAGGATGGGCAGCATAGGGGAGTCTTCCCCCTCACCGGGCTTTTTGGCAATGCTGAGGCTTCCGTTGGATTCAATGACGCCCCACAGGACCTCCTCGGGAGAAAACACCCCCGCGCCGCGCAGAGATTCAGCCAGATCGTTGGGGGTGATGCGCAGATGCCGCAGTGCCCCCTGATTCACCGTGCCGTTCCGTATGACAGTAACGGGATTGCCGAACAGCAGCCGTGCATAGCGTGGGCAGTACCAGGCCAGTGTGGAGTTGAAGATCTCCAGAGCAGTGATGAGCAGTATGGGCATCACACTGGCAAACAGGGGGAGTTCCGGTTCATCAATGCAGATGGAAGCTACATCGGAAATCAGAAAGGTCGTAACCAGCTCAGAGGGTTGCAGCTCCGCCAGCTGCCGCTTGCCCATGAGACGCATGGCGGCAATGGCCACAATATAAATGATCAGGGTCCGTGTGATCGATGAGAGCATAGGGAAAACCTCGCCGTTGATATTCAGCCTGTTTTCTGGCAAGACTAGTTTCTGAGACCGCACAGCTGCGGCCGGACAGGAGAGGGGTTGATGGAATTGCAAAAACAAAAACTGAGCACATCCCTGCAGGAAAATCTTGCTTATCTGCAGCAGATGTTTGGCTCGTCATCGGATTTTTATACCAAACAGCTGACTTTGGGCCAAATTCCCTGTGCCATTGCATTGTTTACAGGGATTTCTTCGCCGGAAAAACTGTGGGTCATGGCCCTCGACGCACTGGAGAGATGCCCGGTGCCCACAAACGACGGCACGCAGCTGCTGTCCTACCTGCTGACGCGCAGTGTCATCCCCGCCGAAAATTCTCCTGTGAAGGATACCACCGACCTGATCGAAAAATTGGCCAACGGTATGTCGGTGCTGCTGATTGACGGCTGCCCGGCCGCACTGGCGGTTTCTACCCAGGAGATGCCGCAGCGCTCCATCAGCCAGCCCAACGGGGAAGGGGACATCCGTGGCTCCCAGGAGGCATTTACCGAGCTTTTGCGCAACAACATTTCGCTGCTGCGGCGGCAGTTCCGCACCGGCAGCTTTGTGGCGGAGGTACACGCGGCACAGACCCACGCCAAGACCGAATACTGCCTGTGCTATGACCGGAAACTTGCTCCGCCTGAAATGATTGATACCCTGCGCCGGCGATTGCAGGAGGTACAGATTCCCGTGCTGCTGGACAGTGCCTATTTCGCCTCCTTCCTCAAGCAGGACAAGCTGAATCTGTTTCCGGCAGCCGCCTATACCGAGCGCCCGGCCACAGCCTGTGCCCGCCTGTGTGAGGGCAAGGCGGTGATTCTTGTTTCCGGCAGCCCTTATGCCATGGTGGTGCCGAGCTTTTTCAGCGAACACTTTGAGAGCCTGGATGATTACTCTTCCGGTGCCGTGTTTGCCGGCATGATCCGGATTCTCAAATATATTGCCTTTCTGCTGTCAGTGTTCGGGCCGGGGCTTTATGTGATGGCGGTGGAGTTTGCGCCGGAAACCATTCCCATCAAACTGCTGGCCAAACTGGCACAGGCGGAAGCGTCGACGCCGCTGCCTCTCATGCTGGAAATGCTGGGAGTGACACTGCTTTTGGAGATTGTGCGGGAAGCGGGCCTGCGCGCGCCCCAATCCATCAGCCATACCGTCAGTCTGGTGGGGGCGCTGATTCTCGGGGAAACCGCCGTCTCGGCCGGAATCGTCAGTATCCCTGTGCTTACCATGGCGGCTGCCGCCACCGTAGCAACGCTGGCTGTACCCTCGCTGTATGAGCAGTCAATTCTCTTCCGGTTCATCGTCATTGTGCTGGCAGGCGCTTTCGGGCTGCCGGGGCTTGCCGGAGGAGCAGTCATCATTCTGGCAATGGCCTGCGGTACGGAACCTTTTGGTTACGACTATCTCTTCCCGCTGATGCCCCTCGGCCGTGCGTCCTGGCGGGACGGCATCGTGCGGGCAATCTGGACCAGACTGGCGGAGAAAGGATACGTGGTGGGCAAGGATGAAACGAGATAACCCGAGTCTGTATGGGGCGCTTCAGCTGGGACTGCTTGTCAATGTTCTGCTGCGGGCCCAGACGCTGTTCTGGACAAGGGAGGGGCTGGCTACTTTGCTCTCGGGAATTCTGGTGACCGCTGCCGTCGGCCTTGTCTTTGCCAGAACCTGGCCCTTGGCGCAATGCCTGGCCCTGCGCTGCGGATTCATTGCGCTGCTGCTGGCGGGGTCTGGGCTGGATATTCTGAGTCTGTGGCAGTTGTATTCGGCGGTTTATCCCGATGTGGTCAATCTCTTCGGCATCTGCCTGACCGTTCTGATTCCGGTGGCGTATTTGCGCCGGGTATCGGCCATTGCACAGACGGCCAACGTGGTGCTGGGCCTGCTGCTTGTCGCCTGTGTGATTCTGGTGCTTTCGGTGGCGGAGCGGCTGCGCATCTGCAATTTGCAGATGGCTGCAATGGGGGAGGCGGACTGTCTGGATGCCATGCGGGCGCAGTGTACGCTGTACCCGGAATTGCTGTTGCCTGCCCTCTGGCCGGACCATGAAAAGCGCGGCACGCACACAGTACTTCGCCTGGCGGCTTTTGGCGCAGTGTTCAACATCGGGGTGCATCTGCTTTTGGAGCTGTTTTTCGGGGCAGCTATGCCGGATGCCAGGAACCCTCTGCATCAGGCGGCCCGGTGCGGTGCACTGTCGGTTTTTGACCGGCTGGAATGGCTCCAGCTCATTGTGTGGACAATGGCAGTGTCCGTCAAACTGGCATTGCATCTGTATGCCGTCACCCGGCTGGCAGATGCGCCGCGCACAACGGAAAACAGTCTGACCGCCATGCCGTTTTTTGCCGGATATGCGGCGGTTCTTCTGTTCCTTTGTGCCGTTGCGCGGAACTGGGATTTCGCAGTAATGTCACAGTGGAGAAATGTTGCGGCGTGGGGTTTTGCCGCGGCAGTTGCCGGGATAGGAGGGATACGATGGCTGACAGGATTTGCCGCGCCAAAAAAAGCCTGATCCTTGCAGTGGCGGTATTGCTGCTGACTGGCTGTGCCGGACGGCCGTTGATTGAACGGGAAATTGTCCGCGCCATCTTTTTTGCACGGGAGGACGGGAAGGAACACGCTGTACTTCTGCTGCAGAACCAGGAAAGCGAGGATTCCTCCGATTATGAGGTTGCCTCCGGGGAGGGAGACAGCGCTGCACAGGCGCTGGCGGATGCAGCTGAGAGCCTGGATGGAGTAATGTTTTATGGATTGACCGACCTTGTGACACTGCCGGCAGACTGTGATTGGGAACAACTGCAGGAATTTGCCTCGCTGCTGTATGAGACGGCTCAGCCGTCGCCGGAGATCACGCTGTTTGTGATGGACAGCCGTACACGGGATAACCTGGAGCAGACGGCAGGAGATCTCTATGATGAGATGCAGGCCGTCGAGAAAAAGTACCGGATCAGCTGCGGGCTGGAATCGGTGCTGAGCCAGGCAAATCAGGCAATCCTCCCGTGCTGGCAGGAAACAGGATACGGGATTGCAGTTCTGAGGGCAGGAGCGCCGCCGCTCCGGTACGTGGAGCCGGTCCGTGCCCAGCTGGCGGCGGTTTTGTGCGGGCAGAGCAGAAAGCTGGAGTTTGTCTTTTCCGATGGCAGCATTTCCTGTACGGCGGGGGCAACCGTTTTGTTTCATGCCCTGCGTGATCGGACACAGGTGATTCTGCGCCTGCAGGATGCCAGTCTTTCGTCGTTGACCCAGGATATACCAAACGAAGAACAGACCCTCCGCCGGTTGCTTTCGGCGGAGCTGGAAGATGCCTTTGCCCAGTTGTGCGCCGATACCCGGGCAATCGGAGCAGACCCGTTCCGCCTGGGATTCTGGCAGGCGTGTCTGCAGGGAGCGCCGGGAAACGATCTGCCTGCGGAGCTGGTTGTGGAATACGCCTGATCGTTGCAGGATCATACAAGAAAAATCCCGCAGCAGTCCATTGAAACGGGACTGCTGCGGGATTTTGCATGTTGCCGGAAGAGGTCACGAACCGTTGGAAAGCGACGATGGCCGGTTCAGATAAATGACCTTGGTATCGGTCAGGAAGGTCTGGAAGTTGTAGAGGACCAGGATCTGGTCGTACCCCTCCTGTTCGATGATGGAATCGGGGCCGAAGGAGTAGTTGCGGAAATCGATCACGCCGATCTTGGCATAGTTGGCGGTGAGGTAAGGCACAAAACTGTTGGCATAACTGTCCTTGATGACCAGGATGGAGCCTTCTCCGTCCCCTTCAATTACCGAGTACCCGTTGTTGCCGCCCAAAAAGGCGGCGTATTTGTCGCGGGTATCGAACTTTGCAGTGTCGATCATGTTGGCGGTCTCAGCCGTGCTGAAATCGGCCTCGCCGTTGACCTGATATACCGTCATGGGATTGTCCAGCGGATAATAGGTGATGGTATCCGGCTCCACGTTCCAGAACCTGGTGGAGGAATAGTGTGTGCCGTAAAAGTCCGGAACCTCCACAGCCTCGTGGGCGGAAAGGTCAAAGGTCGTCAGCCCTTTCAGTGCGCAGAACTGCTGGTAGGCCAGGTATGCACCATGGGTCGTCCAGTGGTGATCGGTGCGGTAATAGAGGTAGTCCTCCTTGGCGGCGGTGTAGACGGGACGCAGATCAATCACACTGGCCGAGGGGGAGACTGCTGCAAAAATATCATCCAGCATAGAGTTCTCATCCACCATGGGGGCGGCAAAGGGGAGCTCCTCCGGATAGATCACACTGGCCGAAGGAGCCAGCAGAAAGGTGACACGCCCTGGGTAGCGGGTTCCGAACTCTGCCACAGCCTTGACGTTTTTGTCAAGCTGCTTGGTATCGGGGGTGCCGAAGTTCTTGGTGAACATCCAGTGATCCTTGCCCAGCAGGATGCCATTCTGTTCGACTTTCTGCAGGCACAGGGCGTTGAAGTCGCTCTGCAGATCGATCCAGCCATCACGGAAGGCAACCTGATCCTGGACGTAGGAGGAAAAATCTTCAAACAGATCGCCGCTGAACAGCGCGTTCCAGCTGAAGGAAGGCAGCTGGGCAAGTTTGCGGTTTTCCAGCTCGGACAAGGTCCGTTTCGGCCAGAAAACATTCAGGACCGAAAAACCGAACAGCAGTGCAAAGAACAGGATCAGCGAGGCATACCCGACGATTCCCCGGGATTTCTTGCCCTTTGCGGCATGATAGGTTTCTTTCATCGCGATGCACCTCCTGTCAGAACTGTGCGTACAGCGGCGTGTTGTTGGTTGCGGCAATGATGAACGCCGTCGAGAGGATCATCACGGCAGCAAGGAGCGCCAGCCGAGCGGGAGTGTGCCGCTTGGCCCACTGCCAGATTTTGCCGGGCAGGGCCGTGGAGCAGAAGATGGACACGATCAACAGGACCCCGTAATTGCGCAGATAATACAGAGGCGAGATGCCGCCCTGCGGCAGGAAAAGACGGCTCATCAAAAGCGGCAGGGGAGCCCCCTCGACATCCGCAGTGAAAATGCCCCAGCCCAACACGACAAAGAACAGTGTGTAAATGTGGGGCCAGATCCGGCCTTTTTTGAGATACCTGAGCAGGAAGGTCTTTTCCAGCGTCAGCAGGACGAAGTAGTAAAGGCCCCAGCAGATGAAATTCCAGTTCGCACCGTGCCAGATGCCCGTCATCGCCCAGACGACGAACATATTGAAGATTTGCCGCGGCAGCCCCAGGCGGTTGCCGCCCAGAGGAATATAGACGTAATCCCGGAACCACGACGAAAGGGAAATGTGCCACCGGCGCCAGAATTCGGTGATGCTGGCGGAGATATAGGGCAGATCGAAGTTGGCAGGGCAGTCAAAGCCCATCATTTTACTCAGCCCGTTGCTGATCTCGGAGTAGCCGGCAAAGTCAAAATACAGCTGCAGGGAGTAGGCAATGATCCCCAGCCAGGCCAGCGGCGTCGATACGTTGGCAAGGCCGATCTCCGGGGAGAGAAGATCCGTCCACAGGGCGCCTATGGAATCGGCAATGATGACCTTCTTTGCCATGCCAAAGACAAGCATCTCAGCGCCTTCCTGGATCTGGCGGGCGTTATACCGGCCTTTGTAGGTGTGCAGTGCAGGAGCCAGGTCGCGGTATTTCACGATGGGACCGACCAGCAGCTGAGGGTACATGACCACATAAGCGGCAAAGGTGATGGGGTTGCGCTCGGCACGGATCTTGCCGGTATAGATGTCAGCCACATAGCTGATGAGCTTGAACGTGTAATAGCTGATGCCCAGGGGCAGGACATCCAGGAAGGAGAGCTCATTCAGATTGCCGGAGGCAATTTGATTGATTGTGTCAATCAGGAAGTTGGTGTACTTGAAGAAAATCAGGGCGCCCAGTGTGACGAGGATGGGGATCGCCAGCCAGAGTGCACGGATCTTGCTGCGGTTGTCCCAGTGATCGATGAGCAAACCGAACAGGTAGTTGACCAGCACCAGAATCAGAATGAGCGGCAGAAACCGTGTGCCGGAGCAGCAGAAGAAGATCAGGCTCTCAATCAGCAGCACCGCATTTTTCAGGCGGCCGGGCACTGCATAATACAAGAGCAGCGCCACCGGCAAGAAGCAGAACAAAAACACGACGCTGTTAAAAACCACACGAAGCCCCCCTTAAGGCATGCCGGGTACTGAACGGATAGCTCGTCCGCCAATACCGGATTTAATCGAAAGGCCGTTACCCGATAAAGAGGGTAGCGGCCAATCGGAACAGACAGGCGAAACCGCCTGCCGGATGAATTTGTGACGGGTAAAACAGAGCAGATCAGGCCAGCGCGTTGTTGATTGCAGTATCGATATCCGCATAATCGGGGCCGTCGATGCTGGCAATGACCATGACGACGATGTTGCCCTTGGAGACGATACGGGCGTCTTCCGCCTTGGCAACCTTGTCAGCGAATTCCACATAAAGGGTGCTGGTCATGCTGTCGCGATAAGCCTCCAGCTCTTCCAGAACGGTATCCATGGTGCCGTCCTTGACCTGCGCCACAAACACAAGTCCGCAGTCGGACTGGGTGTTGGTGACGTCACCGCGGAAGTCCACCAGGTTGTCCGGGGTCATGTTCATATTGAATTCAACGTCATCGGCGGTGATGGTGCGGGGGTTGTTGATGGGGTTGACTTCCTCCAGAGCAGCGACGATGGACTCCAGCTTGGCAGTGTCGGCTTCAGCGGCGGAAGTGTCGCTTTCCTGGGAAGATGCTTCAGAGGAAGAGGAGTCGGGCGTGGTGGATTCCTCAGTGGTCTGGGAAGTGCTGGAGGAAGAGTCCTGGGCCGCGGAAGAAGACTCATCCTTGGAGCAGGCAGCGAACATCATGGCACACAGCGAAAGTGCGCACAGCATGCAGATCAGTTTTTTCATATGGGATTCCCTCCGATACAATAGACGTGTTATGTGACAGAAATTCGTCCCAAATATCCGCCGTCAATGGGCTGACAAGGGGACAAAAGTTGGATGATACCTTATACATGGGTTACTATATAAGATACACTATTTTGCCCCTTTTTTCAAGTCCCGACACATGTAAAATCATCGCAGGAAAAACGCGTCTGTGCGCCGAAACGACACGCCTTGACAAGGCGGTACAACGGATTTAGAATGCAGAGAGAAAAGAAAAGGAGGGCAGAAATTTGCGCAATAACAAGAGTCGCCGCGCCGCGTTGATGGGAATGCTGTTTGCCCTGGCCATCGTACTGTCTTTCGTTGAATCGTTGATTACACCGCTGCTGGGACTAATGCCGGCAATCAAACTGGGGCTTTCCAACATTGTGGTCATGTATGCACTGCTGTTTTTGCCAAAGCGCTATGCGGCAGCCCTGGTGCTGCTCAAGGCACTGTTTGCCTTTTTGACGCGGGGAGCAACGGCCGGGCTGCTGTCCCTGATGGGCGGTGGGCTCTCCTTCCTGGTGCTGTGTCTGCTTCTGTGCCTGCCGGGGACACTGAGCGGATATGTGTTTTCCGCCTGCGGTGCCCTGGCGCATAATCTGGGCCAGCTGGCAGGTGCGGCCGTCATTCTGTCCAGCAGTGCAGCGCTTGCCTATTCTCCCATACTTATGATAGCAGGTCTTATTGTGGGAGGAATCACCTGGATGCTGCTGAGGGCCCTTCTTCCTTATTTTAAACATATTTCCGCAGAAAATACAGGCGGGGGAGAGAAGTGGAAAAAATTAAGATAAAATCTTAAAAAATTTGAAAAAGGATGTTGACAGATGCCGGATGTGGGAGTATACTTGAGTCATGGCAAATGCTGTATGCCAAGCTGCAGAAAGACCTGCGGCTTACCCAAAATATATCACTTCAGGAGGATACGATTATGACCAAATATGTCTGCACCGTCTGCGGCTATATTGCCGAGGGTTCCATCCCTGAGTTCTGCCCCGTCTGCAAGGCTCCCGCTTCCAAGTTCATCGAGAAGAAGGACAACACCTACGTCACCGAGCATGTTGTCGGCATTGCCAAGGACGCTCCCGAGGAGATCATCCAGGGCCTGCGCGAGAACTTCAACGGTGAGTGCAGCGAAGTCGGCATGTACCTGGCCATGAGCCGCGTTGCTGATCGCGAGGGCTACCCCGAGATCGCCGAGGCCTGGAAGCGCTATGCTTTCGAGGAGGCTGAGCATGCTTCCAAGTTCGCTGAGCTGCTGGGTGAGGTCCTGACCGACAGCACCGAGAAGAACCTGCGTATGCGTGTTGACGCCGAGTGCGGCGCCTGCGCCGGCAAGATGGACATCGCCAAGAAGGCAAAGGAGCTGGGCCTGGATGCCATCCATGACACCGTTCACGAGATGGCCAAGGACGAGGCTCGCCATGGCCGCGGCATGCAGGGCCTGCTGGACCGCTACTTCAAGGGCTGATTTCCGGCAGAGTTAAAGAGCAAGAACCGTTTGGGACAGTTGTGTCCTGACGGGTAGAGAAGAGGCGGCAGCCGAAAGGCTGCCGCCTCTTCTGCTCCTTTTCAGAATTTACATTCCCCGGACAGCGGCAGCGCCTCCCGTATCTTGCGGAAAATGCGCAAACCATGGTACAATGTGAGCAATGAAAAGCCAAAAAGAACGGGAGGCGCAACCATGAAGCTCCGCGTCAATACCCTGTGGCGTGTTCCGGTTTTTTCCCTGCTGGCCGGTATCGTCTGCTACTATCTCACAGTCTATCTCAGCATATTCTACGCGGTAAAAACGGTAGGCGAGGATGGCACGATCAACCTTTCGGTGGACCCTGTCCGCTCGGCCATTTTTCAGGGAGTGCTGTTTGCGGCGGGGCTTGTCGCGGGCGGCCTGTTCCTCTTCCGCTCCATGACCAAAACCGAAATCGCAGTGTCTGCGGCGATTGCGGTGGCCCTGGAAGCAGCCCTGAGCGGACTGCTGTATGCGGCCTCTCAATTTGCTCCCACGTTGGTGACCTGGCTGCTTCCTCTCACACAGTGGACGGGAGCTTTGGACTCTGTTTTGACCCGGATCACCCAGGTTCCGGCGGTATCTTGGATCGGCCTGCTGGCGCCCTTCCTGTTCGTGCCCTTTGGCAGGGGCAGCGCCAGATAACATAGAGAGGTTGCCGATGGGCATGGGAAGCCCGGGCCTTGCCGCGATCCTTTCTTTGCAAAAATCTATGCAAAAAATCCCCGAAAGGCTTGAAAAGCATCTCGGGGATTTTCTCTTGTGGATACCATCCAATCTAAGTGAATATCAAACATCCAACGGCTTTATCGGCTGCCGAGTTACAGATCGCAGATCTCACCGTAGCACTCCGGGCGACGGTCACGGAAGAGCCCCCAGGACAGGCGCTCCTCCCGGATGGCGGCAAAGTCGTACTCAGCATGCAGTACCATGTCGCCCTCCCGGGGCGCCTGGCTCAGGACAGCGCCGGTGGCGTCGGTCATGAAGCTGGTGCCATAGAAGCACAACGACGAACTCTGCCCACCGTTCTCGGGGCAGGGGGTGACAGTCTCGGTGCCAAAGCGGTTGGCCGCCACCACGGGCACGACGTTGGCCGCCGAATGTCCCTGCATGGTGCGCTGCCAGTGTCCGGCACTGTCCACTTCCAGAATGGGCTCGCTGCCGATGGCGGTGGGATACATGAGGAGATCGGCCCCCAGCAGCGCCATGCAACGGGCAGCCTCGGGGAACCACTGGTCCCAGCAGATGCCCACGCCTACCTTGCCGTAGCGGGTATCCCATACCCGGAACCCGGTGTTGCCGGGGGTGAAGTAGAATTTTTCCTGATAGTAATGGTCGTCGGGAATATGTGTCTTGCGGTAGACGCCCAGCACGGTGCCGTCGGCGTCGATCATGGCGATGGAGTTGAACAGCCGGGTGCCGTCCTTTTCGTAAAAGCTGACGGGCAGCACTACGCCCAGTTCGGCGGCCACGGCGCTCAGCCGCTGCACAGCCAGATTCTCCTCCACGGGAGCGGCATAGGCGTAATATTCGTAGCGGCGCTCCTGACAGAAGTAGGGGCGCTCAAACAGTTCCGGCAGCAGAATGATCTGCCCGCCCTCAGCGGCGGCCTTGCGAACCAGCTGCTCGGCCAGAGCAAGGTTCTGTGCGGGATCTTGTACACAGTGCATCTGGATGGCACTGACATGGGTAACAGGCATCGGGTCAAGCCCCTTTCTTTGTTATACCAGAGGAATCTGCTGGGTGATGCAGTGGATGTTGCCGCCGCCCAGCAAGATGGCGCGGGCATCGATGCCCACGACTTTGCGGCCGGGGAATGCTTCCCGCAGGATTGCCAGAGCCCGGGCATCGCTCTCGGCATTCTCACCGCCGAACTGGGGAACCAGCACTGCGCTGTTCGCTACGTAGAAGTTGGCGTAGCTGCCGGCCAGCCGGTCGCCGGGCTCCCGCATATCCTCGCCGGGGGCAAAATCGTAGGCGGCACAGTCGGCCTCGGTACAGAGGATGGGATGGTCGGGGATGGGCAGCAACCGAACCTTGAGTTTTCGGCCCGCCGCATCGGTGACGGAATTCAGGTAGTCCAGTCCTGCTTTGGACAGGGGATACTGCGGGTCGTCCTGGTTGTCGGTCCAGGCAAGGACCACCTCGCCCGGCGCCGTAAAGGCGCAGACGTTGTCCACGTGCTCGTTGGTCTCGTCCTGATAAATGCCCCGGGGCAGCCACAGTACCTTGCGGATGCCGAGATACTGAGCCAGGGTGGCTTCGATCTCTTCCCGGCTCAGGGACGGATTGCGCCCCGCGCTGAGCAGGCAGGCTTCGGTGGTGAGGAGGGTGCCTTCGCCGTCCACATGGATGGACCCGCCCTCCAGCACAAAATCGCCCGCGTCGTAGCAGTCGACGCCCAGGTCCTGACACAGGGCGGCAGCCACTGCGTCATCCTTGTCCCACTGGGCATACAGACCGTCCACCTCACCGCCCCAGGCATTGAACCGCCAGCTGATGCCGCGCAGGGTCTTGCCGTTGGTCACGAAGGTGGGGCCCACATCCCGGGCCCAGGCATCGTCGCTCTCAATTTCAAGGACCGTTACCCGGGCTATGTCCGCCACGGCGGCTTTGGCCGCAGCAAAATCTGCAGCACCGGCCAGCAGATAGACCTCCTCGCCCTTGGCAATCTCGGCAATCACATCGAGAAAAGCCTTCTGCGCGGCGGAGGGGTCACGCCCCCAACTGCCGGGGCGCACCGGCCAGATCAGCACAGTAGCGCGGTGAGGGGCAAACTCGGCGGGCATGGCAAAGCCGTCGGCCACCGGTTTGGTATGCAGCATTGCCATATCAGGAAAGCCTCCCCTTGAAATCCTGGTAGCCGAACTGCCGCACGATCTCGCAGCTGCCGTCGGGATGACGCAGGGCGATGTCGGGCAGGGGCATGCCGTTGAAGGTGTTGTTCTTGACCATGGAATAGATGGCCATGTCGCCAAAAATCAGCCGGTCGCCGATCTCGGGCTGCCTGTCAAAGCTGTAATCTCCGATGACATCCCCGGCCAGACAGGTGCGGGCGCCCAGACGGCAGGTTACGGCCTTTTCACCAGGCATCCCGGCGCCGAACAGCGGGGGACGGTAGGGCATTTCCAGAACATCGGGCATGTGGCAGGCAGCCGAGGCGTCGAGGATCAGGATGGGCATGGTATTGTCCACCACGTCCATCACGGTGGTGATGAGGGTGCCGGCGTTGAGGGCAATGGCCTCGCCGGGCTCCAGATACACCTCCACCTTGTATTTGTCGCGGATATAGAGGATCAGCTTCTCCAGGGCGGTCAGGTCGTAGCCTTCCCGGGTGATGTGATGCCCGCCGCCCAGGTTGAGCCATTTGAGCCCGGGCAAAAACTGTCCGAATTTTTCCTCAAAGGCCTGGAAGGTCTCCACCAGCGGAGCGGAGTCCTGCTCACACAGGGTGTGAAAGTGCAGGCCCTCCACACCCTCGGGCAGGGTATCGCCCAGGGCCGAGCGCAGAATGCCCAGCCGGGAACCCGGCGCGCAGGGGTCATAGATGGCATGGCCTTCCTGGGTAGAGTGCTCGGGATTGACCCGCAGCCCCACACTCACGCCGGCAGTCTCCCAGACGGGACGGTGGTGCTCCAGCTGGCGCAGGGAGTTGAAGCTGATGTGGTCGCAGATCTTGCAGACCTCCGCCATCTCCTCGTCGGTGTAGGCGGGGCAGAAGACGTGGTTCTCCTTGCCGAACTCCTCGTGGGCGAGGCGGGCCTCATACAGGCCGCTGGCCGTGGCACCGGAGAGATACTGGGCAATGAGAGGATAGACCCGGAACATGGAGAAAGCCTTCTGTGCCAGCAGAATGTGGCAGCCGGTGCGTTCCTCCACGCCGTGCAGGATCTCAAGATTGTGGATGAGGGCGGCCTCGTCCACCAGATAGACCGGGGTGCGCAGAGTTTCTGCGCGCAGACTTTCGGCCATGGGGCTCACTCGACAGTTGCGGGGGCCTCATCGACCACCCAGGGCAGACCGTACTGATTGAGCATTTCCATGAACGGATCGGGATCCATCTCCTCCAGGTTGAAGACACCGGGCTTCTTCCAGGTGCCGTTGACCACCAGAGCGGCGCCGATCATGGCGGGCACGCCGGTGGTGTAGCTGATGGCCTGGCTGCCCAGCTCCTTGTAGCACTCCTGATGGTCGCAGACGTTGTAGAT